>WRLS01000171.1 GCA_009776345.1 Oscillospiraceae bacterium
CACAAGGCTATGCGGTTTGTCGAAATGGGGGTCCGGGGTCTCCCCGGCGCGTTTTGGTTACTTTGCCGCGTTGCAAAGTAACAGCCCCCGCGGCTTGAGCGGTGAAAAATAACCGAAGATGAAAGCGTGTTATAAACTCCCCCTGTCACTTCGTGACATCTCCCTCAAGAGGGGGACTTTGCCTCCCTCTCTGAGGGAGGTGGCGTCCGCAGACGCCGGAGGGAATTTCGGGCGGGATAGCCCCGCCCCTACGGTCTTCGCAGCGGCGCGGAGCGCCGCAGGATTTAGGTTTTAGGATTAAGGATTCAAGAAAAGGACAGCGACCATCATTTTGCGTTTTTTAATTATGCATTACGAATTATAATTTATTATGGAGTGAGCTTATAAAATGTGGTTTAAAGAAAGCATTATATATCACATCTACCCGCTGGGCTTCTGCGGTGCGCCGGAGCAAAACGACGGCGTTAAAGCAAATCGGCTGCAAAAACTCGAAGGCTGGATACCCTACATAAAAAAAATGGGGTTTGACGCACTATACCTGGGCCCCGTTTTCGACAGTGACGCGCATGGCTACGATACCCGCGATTACCGGGAAATCGACTGCCGCCTTGGCGATAATACGATGTTTAAGGGGCTGTGCGAAAAGCTTCGCGCAGGCGGCATACGCATTTTGCTGGATGGCGTGTTCAACCACGTGGGCAGGGGCTTTTGGGCTTTCCGCGATGTCCTGGAAAAACGCCAAAATTCTATTTATAAAGATTGGTTTTATATCGATTGGAATCGGGATTCGGGATACAGTGACGGCTTTTGGTATGAGGGCTGGGAGGGGCATTTTAACCTTGTTAAGCTGAATTTGCGGAACCCCGAGGCAGTAAAGCATCTCCTCGGTTGCGTGGGCGGCTGGATCGATGCATTTGGTATTGACGGATTGCGCCTTGACGTTGCATACTCGCTGGACAAGGATTTTTTGCGGAGCCTGTATTCCTTTGTAAAAAGTAAAAAACCGGATTTTTTCCTGCTTGGGGAATGTCTGCACGGGGATTACAACCAATTTGCCGCGCCCGGGCTGATGGACAGCTGCACAAATTATGAATGTTACAAGGGGCTGTACTCCAGCTTCAACGATATGAATATGTTCGAGATCGCCCATAGCCTGGACCGCCAGTTCGGGGATCGCGGCGCGATTTACGCAGGCAAGCCGCTGGCTGTATTTGTGGATAACCACGATGTCACCAGGATTGCGACAATCCTAAAAGAGCCGCGGCACCTTCCGCTTGTCTATGCGCTGATGTACACTATGCCCGGGATCCCATGCGTATATTATGGCAGTGAGTGGGGGATAAGCGGCGGGAAAAGGGACGGTGACAATGCCCTGCGCCCGAGCTTAGATGCCCCCGTGGAAAATGAGCTGTCACGGCATATCGCGGCACTGAACGCCATGTATAAAACAGCCCCTGCCCTTGCCCACGGCAGCTACCGCCAGGTTATGCTGACAAACCGCCAATTTGTATTTCGGCGGGATTATAACGGCGGCGCGGTTATTACAGCAATAAACGCGGACAGTCAGCCCTATAATGCGAATATAGGTTTTTCGGGAAATGCAAGGGAGCTGCTTACCGGCGAAAAAACCGAGCTTTCGGGGGATGCGCTTTTACCGCCGTTTTCGGTGTCGGTCTGGGGGATTGGAGAAAGCGCGGCGAATTATTTTGTAAAAGAAGAAGCGGCCGCCCCGCCGGTTACAGCAGTGCCGCCGGATAATAAAGACCCGCAGCCCGAAGAAAAAGCCCCCGGGTTTGATGATTTGCTTGCAATCGCGAAAGGGCTTGCAAAGGAGCGCAAGCTTTCCGAGAACGCGTCCGCGGGTACAGTCGCCGCGGCGATATTGACCGACCGCGGCAATATCTACACCGGCGTTTGCATCGACACGCCCGCGGGCATGGGCTTTTGCGCCGAACACTCCGCCATAGCCGCGATGGTTACAGCGGGGGAATCCCGCATTGTGAAATGCGTTGCCGCCGGGGTAGACGATAAAGGCGCGTGTGCGCCGTGCGGGCGCTGCCGCGAATTTATCTGCGCTGTGCATGATGAGAATTACAAATGCGAGGTTTTACTGGAAAACGGAGAGGTTACAACAATCGGGGAGCTGCTGCCGTATCATATGTGAAACCCTAGTACTTGCAATATATTTTAATTCTATCTTACCATTTCAAAGCTGCCGAACACCCATCTCCCGTCTATCTGTTCATATATCATGTCGTGTATTGTGTGGCCGATAACATCGCCGCCGGGATCGTCCAAGTCCTCTACGGTAACACGAAAGATAATCCTCGCCTCGCTTTCGCGGATGATTTCATATTCCTCATCGCCCTTAAAAATATTCCCCCCGCGCGCCGCGCCCATTTTATACAGGCTCCCGTCTATATCCCGGAAAAGGCCGCCCTCAAGCTTATCATCGGCTATTGAAGCGGCAAAAAGGCTTTCGAGATAGCTTTTAAGGTCCGCCATTGTTTTAATCGTGGGATGACCGATTATCTGATAAGTCATCCCGTCAATATCCTGCGTGCCTTCACCGTAAGGCATAGCGTCAAAGGTAATCCAATACATAACCTCCATCGCGGAATGGTACGCCGCCTCAATCTCCGCATCGTCCGGCCGGTTGGCGGCAAAACCGGGCTGTGGCGCGTCGCTGATAATTTCAGTCAATTCAACCGCGCCGTCCAAAGATTTGTAAATATATACATATGCGGTATACGGCTCCGCGCCGGGATAAATTACCACCGCATTGCAGGTAAAGCGGTAATTTGTGCCGGCGACTATCTGCGTAGCGACCTTTATCGGCTCATAACTGACCCCGGTCATGCCGCTCATGGCTTCTTCAAAGACAGCCATATCTTCTTCGGTTAAATCCCGATCCCCGCTGTAGCCGCCCGACATCGGCGGCTCTGATGCGGGGGCGTTGTTTTGACCGCATCCCGCAATCACAAATAAAAGCGCAATACAGGACAGTGCAAAAAATGCAAAGCATTTTTTCATAGGGTTTTTCTTATGAGAAATCCCAGGCAAAGACATATTGCCACCTCGTTTCAATAATCATATGCAGCAGCTATTTTTATACAGTATATCACATTCGGAGGTGTTTGTAAATTTGCCGGTTACGGGTTGTTCTTCCCGAATTTATTTTCTGTCCCGTTGAGCAGGCGTTTTATATTGTCCCTGTGTACAAGGATGACAATCGCCCCCATCAGTGCGGCGAAAACTGTTTCAAACACCGCAGGCCTGCCCTGTACCGCCCGCACGATGAAAACCAGCGCCGGGAAAGCCGCCGCCCCCGTAACAGACGCAAGCGATACAATCCGGGTGAAAAAGGCGATAGGGATGCAGACCGCGCATATTATTATGAATACAATCGGGTTTATCATAAGCATAAGCCCCAAGACAGTCAGCGCGCCCTTACCGCCCCTGAACCCGAAATAGACAGGGAACAAATGCCCCAAAAGCGCGAAAAAACCCGCGACATACCCGGCGTAAATTGCCGGGTAGCCGCAAAGCTCAAATAAAAGGCGTGCGGCAAAGATAGCGGCGACGGATTTCCCGAAATCGCCGATTGTTGTGAGGGCCGCAAGCTTTTTGCCGTACACGCGCAGGACATTTGTCATGCCCGCGTTGCCGCTGCCGTATTTGCGCACATCGTCATCGCGCATCGCTTTTGAGAGGATTACGCCGAAATTAAGGCTCCCCAGCAAATAAGAAATCACAGCGACAGCCGCGCAGGATATAAAGAACCCGGATGTGTACATAAAAAGCCCCCAAATAATCAGCAATATTGCATCGTAGGGGCGGCAATCTGCCGCCCGAAATTCCCCTCCTTGGAGGGGTGGCGCGGAGCGCCGGGGTGGTTTTAACGCGATTTCATCTTCGGCAGTTTTTCACCGCTCAAGCCGCGGGGGCTGTTACTTTGCAACGCGGCAAAGTAACCAAAACGCGCCGGGGAGACCCCGGACCCCCATTTCGACAAACCGCATAGCTTTGTGCCTTTCATCGCGCACGTCATATGTTTTGTTCTATAATCCGCCCAATC
>WRLS01000172.1 GCA_009776345.1 Oscillospiraceae bacterium
TGCTGGAAGTGGTCGACCATTGTCCCGTATGGGATGAAGGTAAACGCGCTTTCCAGATGCTGGTAGTAATATTTGTTTGTGTCCGCGCCGAAAAAGCCTTCGCACCAGGGCCACGCGAAAAACTCCATCGTCATGGAGTGGACCTCGCAGGCCTCCATGGTCGGCTCACGGTAGGCCCCGGGGACGATATCGCGCGATTGGTAAACAGCGAATGCGTGGCCTGCCTCATGGGTCATGACGTCGATATCCCCTGCGGTGCCGTTGAAGTTGGCGAAGATAAAGGGCGATTTATAGTCCGGGAAATTTGTGCAGTAGCCGCCGCTTGCCTTGCCCTTTCGGGACAGCACGTCAAACAGCCCGCGGTCCATCATAAAATCTATAAACCCGGCGGTTTCGGGGGAAAGCTCGCGGTACATTTTTTGGCCGTGCGCCAAAATCTGCTCGGGCGTGCCGAAGGGCTTCGCGTTGCCGGACGGGAACTGCACGGCATCATCGGGATAAGTCATCGGGAAGTTAAAGCCGTTGCGCCTTGCCTGTTCCTCCTTCAGCCGCGCGGCAACAGGAACGATGTGCTTTATTACGGCAGCGCGGAAGCGTTCGACGTCACCTTCGCGGTAACAGTTGCGACCCATGCGGTCATAGCCGAGCGGCGTGAATGTGCTGTGCCCCAGCGCTTTTCCAAGGCTGTCGCGTATGCTGACCAGCCTGCCGAAGATATCGTCGAACTGCTCCGTTCGCTCCATAAAGAAGCCGCCGTAGGCGTTCCAGGCGTCTTTGCGGGTTTGCGCGTCTGTGGACTGCTGGTGCGGCGTGAGCTGTGAAAGCGTGAGCGTTTCGCCGCGGAATTCTATCTGCGCGGATGCAACCAGCTTGACGTATTCGGACGCGGCTTTGTTCTCCTCCTGTAATTTTTCGATCAGCTCCGGCTTGAAGGTGCGCCTTTCGATTTCGGCGTTGATAAAATAGAGCGGCCCGTATTCCGCCTCAAACTCACTTCGATAAGACGATTCCAGCATCGCGGCGGTAAAATTTTGCTCAAGCTCCTGTATTTGCGGGGAGATTTCATCGTAGTAGTCTTTTTCCGCGCTGTAAAATTCATCCTCTGTGTTGATTGTGTGGCGCACATACGCAAGGCTTGAGAGCGTTGACATATGGCTGTTTAGCTTGTCCCACTCCAAAAACGCGGCTTTTGCTTCTGCGTAGCTTTCCGCGCCGCGAAGCTGTGCGGTAAGGGTTTCTGCCTGTGTTTTTGCATGGTCAAAATCCAGGCGTGTATAGGGCATTTGGGGAAACTTCATATGCTAATCCTCTTTTCTGTTCAGATATGTAAAGCTTGTGAAAAATTCGGCAAGCTCCCGCATGGTTTCGGTTTCGATATGATAGAAGATAAAGTTTTTGCGGCGTTCCTCCCGCACGGCCCCCGCCTCCCTGAGCAGGCGGAGGTGATAGGATATTGCCGCCGCGGTTATATCGAAGCGGCCGGCGATTTCCCCGGCTGACAGCGGCCCGCCCCGCAGCAGGAGCAGTATGTCCCGCCGCACAGGGTCGGATATTGCCGAAAATACCCTGTCTGAAAGCATAGCATCCTCCGATTTGGTTAAAGATGGGTTTAATCTGATTATACATCATATATCCGGGGCAAGTCAACGAAAGATGTCGGAAATCATACGACAAACGAATGAAATGCGAAATTTGCGAAGCTATAGGGGCGAGGCTGCTGCTCTTTGCCCCCTTCGCGCACGAAGGGGGTGCCGACCGCAGTCGGCGGGGGTTGTCTCAATAAATCGCCGCCAAAATTCAACCCCCGGCACTTCGTGCCACCCCCTTCGTGCGCGAAGGGGGCAAGCAGCTATCAACAAGTCCCGCCCTACCCTAAAACCTCAATCCTAACACCTAAATCCTGCGGCGCAACGCGCCGCCTAATACCTCATGGGGATAAGCGCGAGATACTCGTCCAGCGCCGCGTCGTCAAGGCAGCATTCGATAATCTGCTTGCCTAAAGGGTTCAGCTCCGGCACATTGAATTTCTGAATCTCATCCTTAAAGAAGTCCATCAGCATTTTTGCGCCTTTATCATAGCCCGCGGTACCCATTTCGGCTTGGGTTTCAGGCCTCAGCAAAGTCTGCCTGATGTATTGGCCGTCAATCTTCATCTTGTCAAGGCAGTAGCCCAAAATCGGCAAACGCGCGGGCACTAGGCTCTCCTGCTTAAATTTTGCACTGCCCCGCCTGGCAAGGTATTCCCGCGTTATCCATTGCGGCATGAACCCTACCTCGTAACAGCCGATATGCTGGTTTGGGATGAGGATGAACCGCGTAGACAGCGAAGCCAATATCTGGTCAAGTAAAAGATTTGCCTGGTTGCTCATTTTACCCGGCGCGAATGGCCAGTAAGAGCCGACGCCTTCGCTTGTGATGCCCAGCGTATCGATGATGCTGGGGTTATTGTGCCCGCGCGGTGCGACCAGCCTCCACAGCCAGGCAAGGGCAGGCGGCAATATGTGCAGCATCCCCAAAATGCCGTAATGCGGATGTTCGGCGGTGCTTGGCGGCGTGCGGACACCGAAGCTGCGCACATCAACCTCAACCTCGCTGTTCACGATGCCGGGGACCATACGGCGCGGCAGGATTACGCGGGGGTTCGGGCAGGGCTTGCCATCGGAATCTATGGTGTGTTCCCACACAAGGCAGGTCGCCGTTGGGACGCCCTGTATATTCAAAAAGACCAGCGGCTCGGATGGCTGTGTGAAAATTTTCTCGTGATACGGTTCGGTGCCGTAGCCTTTGATATGGTCCAGCCGCAAAAACCAGCCGTCCTCGGCATCGCGGATGACCAGCTTCTTGCTGTCATTTTGCATGGTTGGATGGCACAGCACCATGTCGTCCGCGATTGGGGCGAGCGCGCACGGTTCTTCTATATTGAGGTAAAAATCCTCGCCGGTCACCAAATTATGGCCGTAAAGAATCTTGCCGTCCTGCTCGCGGTGGATGTTCTCGCCCATTTCGCTCTTGCCGCCCCCCGACGCGCCTTCGTGCATCAGGACGATTTCGTTTTCATACGGGGTGATAACTTTCACGGCGGAAGCGTGCGCCGTGACCCAGCCCTCGCGCTCGCCGACATCCAGCAAAAAGCCGTAGATGCCCTTCTTTGCGCTCGGGCCCGGGTAAAGGTTATACGAGAACATTTCGTATACATCAGGCGTGCGGTTATGCACGACGATCTGCTTCCCCTTAAAATATGTATGCCTGAAAGGCGGCGCGAGAAATATCACGACCTTGGGGATGAAATCGCCTTCATATTCATCGATATTTATAAAGTGCTGAAGCCCCGCAAGGCCGCAGGCAAAGAACGCGGCGTTCTTGGGCGCAATCAGCGCCGCGGGATAACCGTATTCGGGGCCGCCTGCCATAAACGGCGTAATAAGCAGCTCCTGCCCGGCAAGCCAATCGAAAGTCTTTTCCCTTAACGAGGAAAACTCTTCGCCGTATTCATCTGTGAATTTTGGTTTATCTGTCGGGAAGCTGTCGGCGACAATCAGGCAGTTGGGGTCGCGCCTTCTCATGTAGTCTTCGGTGTAGTTTACCGCCGCGCCGTTTTTACAGCGCACAACAGTCGCCTCTGTAAAAGCTTGCCCGTCAACGTCATAATCAACGCTAAAGCTGTCGCAGTCTTCCGACCCAAATGCCAGCGAAACAATTTCCGCCCTGCTTGCCGGGATTGTAACCCCCTTACAGTTTGCCAAGACGCGGGAAATTTCCCGCGAAAATATAAATCTGCATAAGCTCAATGTATCTCTCTCCTTATAAAGAATATAGGCATAATGCTATTATACATCTAATCGCCCTGACTTTCCAGTGTTATTATAAGTAACAGCGATAATTCTTATAAAAGCAGTGGGAAAATAAACAGGATACCGATTAAGGCATCCTGCTTAGAGTGATGACTTTGTCATCACTCTTTATGGGGGGTATCCAATACCCCCCATATTCCCCCCGGTTCCGCGCCCGATGCGCGGGTTAAGGAAACCTTCGGCGAAATGAATTCGCCTTCGGGGAATTA
>WRLS01000173.1 GCA_009776345.1 Oscillospiraceae bacterium
ATCCGATTGCCCAGTAGAAACAGTGAACTTGCAAGGGCGGCCTCTGTGGTCGCCCGTTTTCTTTTTATATATGGAGGTATTGCATGAGCGCGTTCATAGATACAGCGGTAATCACAATACAGGCGGGCAGCGGCGGCAGCGGCGCGGTTGCGTTTCACCGCGAGAAGTTTGTCAACGCGGGCGGGCCGGACGGCGGCGACGGCGGGCGCGGCGGGGATGTTTTTTTCGTGGCGGACGATCATCTTTCCACCCTCGCCGACTTCCGGTATAAACGAAAATATACCGCCGAAAACGGAAATAACGGCGGCACAAACAATAAAACCGGCAAAAGCGCCGATGCGCTGATCATCAGGATACCGCGCGGGACTGTCATCCGTGACCGCGAAAGCGGCAGGGTCATCGCCGATATCTCGGATGACGAGCCCGTGCGCATCGCGCGCGGCGGGCGCGGCGGCTGGGGCAACGCCCGTTTCGCAACGCCGACACGCCAGATACCAAACTTCGCAAAGCCCGGCCAGCCCGGTCAAAAGCTTGAGATCACGCTGGAGCTGAAGCTGCTTGCCGATGTTGGGCTTGTGGGCTTCCCGAACGTCGGCAAATCCACGCTGATCTCCCGCGTGAGCGAGGCAAAGCCCAAGATCGCGAACTACCACTTCACCACGCTTTCACCCGTGCTGGGCGTTGTGCGGCTCGACAGCGAAAGAAGCTTTGTTATGGCGGATATCCCCGGGCTGATCAAGGGCGCTTCGGACGGCGCCGGGCTTGGCCATGAGTTCCTGCGGCATGTGGAACGCTGCCGCCTGATTGTGCATGTGGTGGATGTTTCCGGCATAGAGGGGCGCAACCCCGCCGAGGATTTCGAGTTGATAAACCGCGAGCTGGAAAGCTTTAACCCCGAGCTTGCCGAGCTTCCGCAGCTTGTCGCGGCGAATAAATCCGACATCGCATCACCTGAAGCGATAGAGGACTTCCGTGGCTTCATCAAAGAAAAGGGCTGCCCGCTGTTCGAGGTTTCCGCCGCCACAGGCACTGGGTTACAGCCATTGCTCGACGAGATATCGCAGCTCCTCGCGGGGCTTGCGCCAATCAAGCGCTATGAGCCTGAGCCGGTACACATCGAAGCACTGCCGCGAAACCGCGGCGGGGAGTTTAGTATCAGCGCGGAGGATGGCGTATACACCGTAGAAGCGCCGTGGATCTCGCAGGCGCTTGGGTTTGTTGACCTTGACGATTATGAAAGCCTGCAATACTTCCAGCGCGTGCTGCGAAGCTCCGGCATCATCGACAGGCTCGAGCAGATGGGCGTGCGGGAGGGCGACACCGTTAGCATTTTAGATATTGAGTTTGAATATATACCGTAGCCGGGTGCTTGGTATGCGCTTCGTATAGCAGTTGCTAGATATACGGCCATTTGCCCGGCTCGTTTGCCGGTCCGGATTCCCCGGGTTGTTGCTCGGGCGCCTGTGCGGGGGGTTCCTCCGCGGTTTCTTCGGGAACGGGCGCCGCCGGCAAAACATCCTGCCATTCAAGCGTTGCCCCGGATTGATCGGGGGTGCCCCGCGGTAAATCTGCGGGGCTGTTTTCATAGCGCGAGAATTCCTGCGTTGCGCAGAGCGTTTCCTTTTTGCCGCCCTTTTCGATGAGGTAATATGCGTACATCGCCAAGGAAGTGCTGATATACGGCTTTGTGTAGAATATCACGCCGGGCACAGCGCTTAAAACAGCCCAGCCGAAAAACGAAAGCGTATACCACAGGATGCCAAAGCGATGGCCGCGCGTGAGCTTTGCCGACAGGCGGATCGCCTGTATGACCGTGAGGCTTTCATCGTTTGCAAGCAAGTATGCAACAAGGAAGTATTTGTTCATGTAAGCGATGTAGAGCAAGGCCGCAAGGAGTGTCAGAAAGCCGCCAAGCGCGAGCCCAAGCGCCGAAAGGATCGCGAACTGGCGGTTCTCGCTGATTAAATATTGCCGCTCAAACAGAATTCCGCCCAGCATCAAAAGCATAGGCAGGGCAAAAAAAGCAAATGCCCAAAACAAAGTGCGCAGGGACATGTTAAGGCCGTACCACACAGAGCAGAAATAGCGCCCCGCGCGCTCGAAGAAGCCGAACACCGCGCCGAACGGCTCGGGCTTGCCTTTCACCACGGATAAGTACCACCCGGTAACGCCAAGCGACAGCGGTGTAAGCAAAAACAGCCCGAACAGCGCCGACAGGATCTGTACGCCGGTGAACAGCACAAGGTTATCCTCAAGCATGGCTGTGTGATCGGTTTGCGGCTCCATCGTGGGGTTAGACAGTAGCACCCCGCTGTTTATGGCGGACGTGGCGATCATAAGGAATGTGCCTATCACAAGCCACACGCCGGTCAGCAGAAGCAGGATGAGCGCCGCGCGGCCATAGCCGCCCCGGATCGCCGTTTTAGAATTTCGCTTTAAAGTTCCAAATAAAGACATATGTTACACTCCAAACTGTTCTATTGCGGACAAGTTATGCATAATATAGATTACCGTCAGGGAATCGCCCCGAAAATTTCACAGCGGCCGTCACGCATCCACATCTGCGGCGTCATAAGCAAGGTATAGCCCCGCCCGTTGGGTATAAGCCACTCATGCGGCGGCGCTTTTGGAAGACCGGCAGCCGAAAGCAAGGTCATGATAACCCCCGCGTGGGAAACCGCCGCGGCATTCCTGATGCGGTTGTCCATCATCACGGCGAAGATTTCCCCGAGCGCCGCGGTAATCCTTTGAGTGAAATCAGTTAGCCGCTCACCGCCGGGCGGCGGATTCTCAAGGGAATTTTCAAGCCACGCAAAAAACGCGGCGTTTGCGCTGAGCTGCTCCGGCGTTTTGCCCTCAAATTCGCCGAGGTTCAGATCGGCAAGCCCGGGAATGACCCTTGCCTGAACCCCCGGGTAGAGTATCCCCGCGGTTTCAACACAGCGGGCAAGGGGGCTGGTGAAGACAATATCCGCGCGCGGATAGGTATGCCTGCCGGCGAGCGCAAAAAGCTCATCCCGGCCTTTGTCACAAAGAGGGCAATCCATCTGCCCTACATATGAACCGGCAAGGCGTTCAGATGTGCTTCCCGTTCGGATTAAATGTATCTTGTACGCAATCATCGCAGGTTTCCTCCCATGTGAAAATGTTGTTATGCCAAAAATACAGTCACTTTTTGTCATTTTTTGATATTTACAATAGGTTTTTTATGCGATATAATATACACCACGTTGACTATGGGAGATAGAGCTTATGAATTCCGATTTCCCCCGCATACTTACCCTTCTGCGAAAAGAGAAGGGGGTTAGCCAAAAGAGCGCCGCCGAACAGCTCTTGATCTCACAGGCGTTGTTGTCGCACTATGAGAAAGGGATCCGCGAGTGCGGGCTGGATTTCCTTGTGCGCTGTGCCGATTTCTACGGCGTTTCGTGTGATTATCTGCTTGGGCGAACCCCGGACCGCAAGGGCTCCACGCTCACTGTGGACGATATCCCCGACCCCGACGAGGCAATGCATGGCAGCAGGGAGAACATGGGCGTTAGCGCGGTGCTTCCCGTACTTAACAAAAAGCTTATCGCAAATTCGCAGAATATTTTGTTTGATATTCTGCGCAGGGTAAACAACAAATCGCTGACAAGCGAGGTTTCGGCATTCTTGATGCTGGCGGTTTACCGGATGATACGCATACTGCATTCGGCAAACCCCAAGAACCAGGACAGCATGTTCGGCGTGCTGCCCCACTGCTGCCCGCAATACGCCGATGCAGCCATGCAAATATGCGAGGCGAACGCCGGGGCTGTGGCGAAAGGGCAGAACATCCCCGGGCTTATCCCGGTAAAAGAGAAATCAGAGCTTATAATCAATACGGAAATGCTTGCCGAGGTCTATCCGCTTTATGCATCCTCGATGCTCAATCTGATCCAGAACGCCGAAAGCCGGGTTGAGGTTAAGCCGAAAGGTAAAAAATAGCCGGACACCACCTAAGCTTATACACCGCCCCCGCCAATCCGGCGGGGTTTTTCACGTTGTATCATCTTGCTGTTGCTATGGTGTG
>WRLS01000174.1 GCA_009776345.1 Oscillospiraceae bacterium
ACAAAGCCGTCGCCGCCCGGGGCTCCGCCCATATCATTCACAAAATCGTTCATATCCGGCTGGCCGTCGGGCTGCTGCGCGTTTTGCGCATACAGCTTTTGCGAAACCTCAAAGAAAGTCGCCTGCAGCTCATCCTGCTTGGCTTTAATCTCGCCGCTGTTTGTTCCCTTTAGCGCCTCTTTAAGTGCCGCCGCTTTGGTTTCAAGCGCGGATTTATCCTCGGGGGATATTTTGTCACCCATATCGGCAATGGTTTTTTCGCTTTGGAATACCATTTGATCCGCGGAATTGCGTAGCTCTACCTCTTCTTTTTTCGCCTTGTCCTCGGCGGCGAACTGCTCCGCGTCCTTCACGGCCTTGTCGATATCGTCCTTAGACATATTTGTAGACGACGTGATTGTTATGTGCTGTTCCTTGCCGGTGCCAAGGTCCTTCGCGGACACGTTCACGATCCCGTTTGCGTCTATATCGAAGGTCACCTCGATCTGCGGCACGCCGCGCGGCGCGGGCGGGATATTGTCCAGATGGAAACGGCTGAGCGTCTTGTTCCCGGCGGCCATTTCGCGCTCGCCCTGCAGAACGTGTACTTCTACAGAGGTCTGCCCGTCTGCGGCGGTGGAGAATACCTGCGATTTTTTTGTCGGGATTGTGGTGTTGCGTTCAATTATCCGTGTGAATACTCCGCCGAGGGTTTCGATGCCGAGTGACAGCGGGGTCACGTCCAGCAGCAGCAGGCCCTTTACATCGCCGCCTAAAATGCCGCCCTGGATCGCCGCACCCGACGCAACGCACTCATCGGGGTTGATATTTTTGGACGGCTCTTTGCCGGTGTAGCCCTTCACCGCGTCCTGTACGGCGGGGATACGTGTAGAGCCGCCAACCAGCAAAACTTTATGCAGGTCGGAGGGGGACAGCCCGGCGTCGCTCATCGCGCGGCGGACAGGGCCCATGGTCGCTTCCACCAAATCGGCGGTAAGCTCGTTAAACTTCGCGCGGGTGATGCTTATGTCAAGATGCTTGGGACCGGACGCGTCCGCGGTAATAAAGGGCAGGTTCACATTTGAGGTTGCCATGCCGGAAAGCTCAATCTTGGCTTTTTCGGCGGCTTCCTTCAGCCGCTGCATCGCCATTTTGTCGTTGCGCAGGTCTATGCCGCTTTCCCGCCTGAACTCATCCGCCAAAAAACCGATCACGCGCTCATCAAAATCATCGCCGCCCAGCCGATTGTTCCCCGCTGTTGCAAGGACTTCCTGCACGCCGTCGCCCATCTCAATGATCGACACATCGAACGTGCCGCCGCCTAAGTCGAACACCATGATCTTCTGGTCGTTTTCTTTATCCATGCCGTATGCCAGCGCGGCGGCCGTAGGCTCGTTGATAATGCGCTTTACGTCAAGCCCGGCGATGCGCCCCGCGTCCTTGGTCGCCTGACGCTGTGCGTCGGTGAAATACGCGGGCACGGTGATGACCGCTTCTGTGACGCTGTGCCCGAGATACGCCTCCGCGTCGCCTTTAAGCTTCTGCAAAGTCATCGCGGAGATTTCCTGCGGGGTGTAGGTTTTGCCGTCGATATTCGCCTTAAAATCCGTACCCATGTGCCGTTTTACGGACATGACTGTCCTGTCCGGGTTTGTTATTGCCTGGCGTTTTGCCACTGTGCCGACCATGCGCTCGCCCTCTTTGGAAAAAGCCACGACAGACGGCGTTGTGCGCCCGCCTTCCGCGTTGGGGATGATAATAGCTTCCCCGCCTTCCATGACAGATACACAGCTATTTGTTGTCCCTAAGTCAATACCGATAATCTTTGCCATTTTCTTTTCCTCCTAAAATATTTATTTAATTAGCGGTTTGTACCATTGCGTAACGGATTACTTTCCCGCCAAGCCTGTAGCCCTTCTGGAAAACCTGGCTGACGACATTTTGCCCTAAATTTTCATCCTCTATATGCATGGCGGCATTGTGTATATTGGGGTCGAATTCTTCGCCCACCGCGCCGGATTCTTCCACGCCCAGGGCTGTTAGGACGTCTTTGAAGCTTTGCAAAATCATGTCAAAGCCCTTTGCGAATTCATCGGTGCCGCGCTCAAATTTATCGGCACGCTCCAGCGCGTCCAAAACCGGCAGGAGCTTTTGCAGGGCCGCCGCGGTCGCCGCCGGGTAGATTTCATCCTTTTCCTTTTGGGAGCGCTTGCGGAAGTTGTCGTATTCCGCCATTAGCCGCAGATAGCGGTTATTCAGCTCGTCGTATTCCTGCTGCAGCGGCACCGGCAAAGGCTCCGGCGTTTCGTCTTCCCCGCAAAGGGCTTCCCCGGGCCCCTCGTGCAAAGCTTCATCGCACTGCATTTCGTGTTCATTCTTATCCACTTACATTCCCCTTCCTTCTAATCTAATTAAATTTAAATTTAATCTGAATCGAGTGTCTCCGACAAAAGCTTTCCCAGCGTGTCCGCGAAGTATTCTAAATGCGGGATCACCTTGGCGTAGTCAAGGCGCACAGGACCTATAAGCCCGACCGTCCCCGCTTTTCCGCCGCCGATGCTGTAGCTTGTGACCACCAGTGACGAGCCCGCAAGCTCCATGGTCGGGTTCTCCTTGCCGATGAGTATCTTAAAATCCGAATCGCCGCCGCCGAACAGCCGGTGAAGCCTTTCCCTGTTGTTCAGCATAATAAGCAGGTCACGGGCAACGCGGCCAAGCTCGTCGTATTCCAGCAGCTTTGTGCCGCCGCCGATGTAATACTGGCCGTCGCTGAACTCCTTGCACAGCTCAAAGATGCCCACCAATATCGGCGTGAAAATGCGCGAATACTCACCAAGTATTACAGAAACGGAGCTGATGTATGTTGCGCTTACGGCTTCGATGCTGCGCCCGCCCAGCCGCGAGTTTGCGAATTTTGTGAAGAACTCCACAAGCTCGGCGGTTATGGCGAAATCCACGCGGCAAACCTTGTTTTTGATCACGCCGTTGGACGCGATCAGCAAAATAACCACCGTGTTGATCCCCGCCGCGATTAGGTCTATGCGCTTGACCGTAACATCCTTCGAGGATATCGACGACGTGACCCCCGCGCAGCCTGTATAATCGGAAAGCGCATCGGCAGCGTCCTCCAGCAGCTTGTCGGGGTCGGGGTTTTTTACGTTGAACAGGGAGTCTATTTCGTCGCGCTCCTCCTGCGAAAGCGGCCGACAGGTCATCAGTGAGTCGATATACTCCCGGTAGCCCTGGTGTGAAGGCACGCGCCCCGCCGATGTATGCGGCTGTTCCAGGTAGCCAAGCTCAAACAGCGCCGCCATATCGGAGCGGATCGTTGCGGGGGATACCCGGATATCCAAGCTTTGGCTGAGGTATTTGGAGCCTACAGGCTCCCCGGTGCGGATATAAGACTCCACAATCGCCGCCAGAATCTTGCTTTGCCTGGGGCTTAACTGCATAGGGGCGTCCCCCTTTCAATTCGTTAGCACTCCATGCACGCGAGTGCTAATTACTATTTTACACATTTTCCCCGATTTGTCAAGCGTGTTCACAGAATGTTTACAGAAAAATTGGCACTCTCGATGTGAGAGTGCCAATGCTGGGTTTCAGGAAGGGTGGAAATTTGTAGGGTCGGGGTTCCATCCCCGACCGCGAATATTCGATTCGACATTGACGGGCGGGCATGGAAGCCCGCCCCTACCCTAAAACCTGCCCGAAGGCCGTAGGGGACGCACACCGGGCGTCCCGAATTTACCAAACAATCAACAATATTGCATCGTAGGGGCGGGGTCATCCCGCCCGTAACTCCCTCCGGCGCTACGCGCCACCTCCCTCAGAGAGGGAGGCAAAGTCCCCCTCTTGAGGAGGATGTCACGAAGTGACAGGGGGAGTTTATAACGCGATTTCATCTTCGGTTATTTTTCACCCGCCTAACCCCCGGGGGCGGTAGCTTTGCAC
>WRLS01000175.1 GCA_009776345.1 Oscillospiraceae bacterium
AAGCCCCGAACCAAGGGCATAGCTGCAGCTGCCGTCACGCATGGAGGCTTCGATTGCCTCGGAGATCGCACACCCGAGGCTTCCGCCGGAATCGGGGTCTTCCGCGAGGAATTTGCGCCCGATCTCCGTGGTATCAGACGGGCTGGAGATTATTTTCGCGCCGTATGTCTCAATGACGATCTTGCGGTAGGGCTTCTGCGCCGCGGAGGTTTTCACCATATAGACGGTCAGGTCGATCCCGAAGAACGCGCAGGACATCGAAAGCGCAGTACCCCATTGCCCCGCGCCGGTTTCGGTGGTAAGCGACGTTAAGCCCTGCTCCTTCGCGTAGTATGCCATCGCCGCCGCCGCGTTTAGCTTGTGGCTGCCGGATGTGTTCTGCCCTTCAAATTTGTAGTAGATTTTCGCGGGGGTATCGAGCGCTTTTTCAAGGTTGTATGCCCGGATCAGCGGTGAGGGGCGGTAGGTCGCGTAGTAGCGCAGGACATCCTCTGGGATGTCGATATAGCGGGTGGAGCCGTCAAACTCCATATCCGCGAGCTTTTCGCAGAAGATGGGGTACAGATCCTTGGGGCCAAGCGGCTGCAGTGTGCCGGGATGCAGCATCGGGGCGGGCTGTTCTTTCATATCCGCGCGCATGTTGTACCACTGACGCGGCATCTCCTGCTCGGTTAGATATGTTTTGTACGGGATTTTACTCATGACTGTGTTCCTCCTACATAATTAATTCAGGGAAAATAAAAAAGCCCGTGTCCCATAAAAAGGGACAAGAGCTAACTCCTGCGGTGCCACCCTAGTTGACGCGGTAACGCGCCCAGCTTTGCCTGCATACAATCATACACAGCCCCACTGATAACGGGCGGGTTCCCCGGCTTGCATACTGCGCCGAAACGGCGTTTCCTCTTGCCCTCTCAAGCCCATTCAAAATCCCCGGCGCTACCGCATTTCCAGCATCAGCGGCTCTCTGTAAACGGCAATTGGATTCCTACTCGCTCTTGATCAACGGTTTAGAATATTCTATTAATAGCCATTAAAGCATAGTATTCGGGATTTGTCAATAGGTGAAAAAGAAAAGAGTTGAAAAAAAGATGCACACGAAGTAACGCCACGCCCTACTAAACAATAAGGCGCGGCGCTTCCTTCAAGCTCAAAACTTGAAACGAGGAGCAGCCCGCCATAGCAAGGAAGCCGCCCAACTGCTACTATTTTATCATCGCACGCTATGATTGTCAAGCGGGCAAAGGGGAGTGGACAAAAAGCGTTTAGTATGATATAATAATAGCATGAGAGTAGCAAAAATAGAAGAAAACAAGAAATGCCCTGAATGCGGGAAGGTAGAAAACCAGCGCAAGAACGGAAGAAACCGATCCGGCACGCAGCGCATCGTATGCGGCCACTGCAAGAAATCGTATACTTTAGAGGCAAAGCGTCATGCATATAGCGAAGAGACGCGAGAACTGGCTCTAAAAATATTCTATGCGGGAGCAAGTGGACGCGGTGTGGGCAAGGTATTGGGCATGAGCAAGGCAAATGTATACAACTGGGTAAAAAAAACGAAGTGACTGTGGAAAACTCGCCGGACTGTTTAGAACTTGATGAGCTTTACTGGTTTATTGAAGAAAAAGGCAACAGCGAAACACGGGAAAATGTATACATCATGACCGCTGTGAGCCGTAATCCACGCCAAATCGTTGGATTTGATGTTGCGCGGGACAAAACTTCCGCGCGAATTCAAGATATGATAGACAACGCCGTACCTGCCGAAACCTATTACAGTGACGGCTATGTGGGTTATCTTGATGTGGTTTACCCGGGCAAATATATCAGAAACATTCGGGACAAAAAGGATACGTATACCGTTGAAGGCGTTAATGCCGATTTACGGCATTACATCCCATTGCTTGCGCGGCGCAGTAGATGTTTTGCAAGGAAACTCGAAACGCTGCAAGCAGTGATGGAGGTGTTTGTTGCCGCTTATAATCGCTTTGGTATTGCCAAATACAAGTTCAGACAAAACCGCAACCCCAAATCGCGTGAATTACCTTTTTCCGTTCTCGACTTCTTATAATCAACGTGTTTGTCCACTCCCCATTTCCACTTGGGCTTGCTTCAAAGATAAAACCGCGCTATACTGGTTGTATCCGCAAAGGTGGTGCTTGCCCGGGATGTTTTACACGATAATCCTGCTGATGCTGTTTTCCGCCGTATTGCTGGTTTTTGATGGCAAGAACCGGTTCAGTTGGTTCTTTGTTATGATGGCGGCGGGGTTTATCATGGCGTTTTTCTCGCTGGTTCTGCATATCAGGATGTTCGGCAGCTACTATGCCCTTACAAGAAACCCCTGGTTCGCCATAGATTTCAGCATCTATGCTTTTATCATCAACAGAATGCGTATACCGCTCGGAACGGCGATCCGCATTATGAACGCGGGGCACGCGCTGTTCCTGCTTGCCGCCTCGCTGTTCTTCTTTGAGATAAACAAATCCCTGCGCCGGGTTTCAGAACGAAATATTTTGCTGTCCCTGTTTAACGCGGCGCTGTTTATCGCCCCTGCCGCCGCCGTTGTAATCTGCGACCCGCTGGTGTCCATACGACTATATCTGCTCTGCTACTACAACGAATGGTTCTTCGGGCTGCTGGGCGCTTTCACCGTGTTCTACAAGCTGGTAATCATCATTATAGCGGTCAGCCCGGTGTATATGCTGGTAAGATACAGCCGCATGTTCATGGTTTCGTATCTGAAAAAGCGGGTCTTGCTGCTTGCGATATGCTTATTTTTTATGAACAGCGCGTTTATCGGGTTCTTCTATATGGGGCCATACAGCATTTCAGCCGAAAAGGTGAGGCGCAGCGGGTTTTGGATATTTGAAAACATGCAGTTCGGCGTCCAGGGAATAGATGTATGGATGCCCACGATTACGCTGGCTTTGTCGATCTTCTGCATGATCATCATGCTAAGCTTCCGCATGGATTTATCGGTCATCCCGTTTTTCAACCGGAAAATCCATCAGAACATCAACATGATGAACGAAACGCTGGGCGACATGCTGCATTCGCAGAAAAACCTGTTGTTCACACTGCGCATACTGGCGCGCAAGGCGGAAAACAAGCAGGGCGCCGCAAACCGGGAGGATATCGCCAAGATCAATGAAATCCTCGGCGAATCCATCCGAAATACATCGGACATGCTCGGCCAGCTGCGGCAGGTAAAATACCGGTTTATACGCAACGACCTTGTGGATATCATCAAATCGGCGTGCCAGAATGTGGTGATACCGGAAAATATCCGCCTTGAGATCGACTATAACAATATGCCCGGCCAATACGGCATGTACGATAAATACCATCTCGGGAAAGCGCTTGTAAATATCCTGATGAACGCCGTGGAGGCCCTTCAAAAATCCGGCAGGGATGATAAATATATCCGCATCGAGCTTTCCTACATATTCCGCTGGGTGGTAGTCGTCATCACGGACAATGGCACAGGGGTCAGGCGGGGGGATATCAAAAAGCTTTTCCTCCCGCACTATACCAACAATAACGGGAACTTAAACTGGGGGCTTGGGCTTTCTTATGTATACCGTGTGGTAAGGGGGCATTTGGGGCAGGTGAAAATCGACAGCCGCCCCGGAAGCTATACAACAGTGCTTATTATGCTCCCGCTGAAATAGCGGCGGCTTATAGAAAGGGGGCATTGGCTTGATCAGGATTGTGCTGGCGGACGACAGGGAAGAGATCCGCGATTATATCTGCGAAATTATCGCCGGGGAGCATGGCTTGATGGAGGTTGTGGGCGCCGCCGCCGACAGCCTTGAGGCAATCCGGCTTGTGGACAGGCTCCTGCCGGATGTTGTGCTGATGGATGTCCAGATGGAAACCCGCACAGCGGGGATCGATGCAATCGAGGTAATTCGCGGCAGCCACCCCGA
>WRLS01000176.1 GCA_009776345.1 Oscillospiraceae bacterium
GCCGCTTATCGCTAAGTGACCGTATATGGGACCTGCTTCCTTTCGACCTTATGCGGATAAGCAAAGACGTTACGGTGTTCCACCTCCTTACCCATACATCGGGCATTGGTGACTATATTGACGAGGAAACCTCCTCCGGCTACAACGACATACTAAAGCTATATGATAACCGCCCGGTTCACAAGTGGGATACGCTGGAGTTTTATCTTCCTATGTTTGGCGATTTGCCCGCCAAATTTAAGCCGGGGGAACGCACAGGGTATTCAAACGCGGGGTTTATCCTTTTAGGGCTGGTGATTGAAAGCGTAAGCAAACAGGCCTATCACCAATATATTACCGAGAATATCATCTTACCGCTTGAGCTTTCGCACACAGGCTTTTACAGGATGAACAGCCTGCCCGGAAACACGGCTTTTGGCTATGTTTACGATGAAGCCCGCGAAGAATATGCAACAAATGTTTTGTATATGCCAATCGTCGGCGGGTCGGACGGCGGTATCTTCACAAGCGCCGATGACCTTGCAAAGCTGTGGAAAGGCGTTTTTTCAGACAAAATCTTTTCGGCTGATATGCGCGGGCAGTTTCTCATGGCGCATGGCGGCTTCGGATTGGGTGTTTACATCAAAGAACAAGGAAAGCAAAAGGTTTATTTTACTGTCGGGGGCGATTTTGGCGTTGATTTTTTCTCGGCCTATTTCCCTCAAACAGGGACTGTAGTTTCCGCGCTTGGCAATACGGAAAAGAACACGTCCCCATTGCTGGAGCAGTTGACCAATACGTTAGCGGGTGAATAAAGCATGGATCAAATCTGGATACAAGTAGACATCTACACCTCAACCGCCGGCCTGGAGCCTTTGGGCGCGGCTTTGGCGGATATCGGGCATCCGGCCTTTTCTGTAACAGACGCGGCGGATTTTGCGGGCTTCCTCGAAAACAAAGAAAAAAGCTGGGATTATATCGACGATTCCCTTATGCGGCTGCGCGATACGGAAACAACAGTGATCGTTTATCTCCCGGACAACAGGCAAGGAAGGGACAGCCTGTCCGCGATTGAGGGGATGCTGGCGCGGCTTAAAGCCCTGGACACTGCGGGTGAGTGGGGCAGGCTGGAATATTCCCTTTCCGATGTGAAGGAGGAGGACTGGGCGGTTTCGTGGAAAAAGCACTACAAGCCCTTCACCGTGGGCGAAAGGCTTATGATCTGCCCATCCTGGGAAATCGCGGAAAACCCCGAAAACCGCGCTGTAATGCGCCTTGACCCCGGGATGGCGTTCGGCACCGGTACGCACGAAACCACGCGCCTGTGCCTGGAAGCATTAGAAAGCGTTATTTCCCCGGGCGATAAAATCTTGGACGTCGGTTGCGGCAGCGGGATACTTGCGATAGGGGCGCTGCTGTTGGGCGCGGGCTTTGCGCGGGGGATAGATATTGATCAGGTCGCGGTAAAAACCGCGCGGGAAAACGCACAGCTCAACGCCGTACAGGACCGCTCGCAATTTTTTTGCGGGGAGCTTGCGCAGTTTGCCGAAGGCAAGTATGATATAATCTGCGCTAATATAGTCGCCGATGTAATCCTGGAACTGCTGCCGCAGATACCACGGCTGCTAACCCCGCGCGGGCGCATAATTATTTCCGGCATAATAACAGACAGGGCGCGGGATGTCCATGCCGCGGCTGAAAATTTAGGATTTACCGTAACCGAACAGCGGGAGGATAACGGGTGGTGCGCTGCTATCGCAGGATTTAGGATTTAGGTTATAGGTTTTAGGAAGGGAAGATACTTGTCGCTTCGTCCTTTCCTAAAACCTCAATCCTAAAACCTGCGGCGCAAAGCCCCGCTTGAACCCTCCCCCATTTTATGGTATAATCATTATTAGCATCGACACATTCTAACCGGAGGCGTGATTTGAGCAAGCTTTATATTTTCATAAAGCCCTTTATGGCGGCAATGATTGTATCAATCGCCATCAAGGGCATCGGCGCCGTCACCGATATACTGATCCCGCTGTATTTGGGCAAGGTGATAGACGAGGGCATTGTGCCCGGGGATATGCAAACGGTAATCAATTTGTGTATCATTATGCTGGTGCTTACCGTGCTTACCGTGGCATTTAACTTATGGGCGAATTTTATATCCTCCCGCGCAACCCAGGGGATCGGGGAAGCACTGAGGAACAGCCTGTATGAAAAAATCCAGGCGCTTACAATAAAAGATGTCG
Organism: Oscillospiraceae bacterium; assembly: GCA_009776345.1. Classification (GTDB taxonomy): domain Bacteria; phylum Bacillota; class Clostridia; order Oscillospirales; family Ruminococcaceae; genus WRAV01. Next base: position 2,220 of record WRLS01000176.1, read on the forward strand.
ACCAGCTTCAGACACCGTCGCTCATCACCAGGATTACCGGGGATGTCGAGCAAGTACAGCGCACTTTGCTGATGACGACCAGGGTTATTATCCGCGCGCCGATTTTGGCGCTGGGCGGGATTATACTCTCGCTGATGATTGATGTGCAGCTAACCTGCATCATCTTTGCCGCAATGGCGGTCATCGGCTTTTTAAGCGTGTTCATTTACCGCGCGGCAAGGCCGTATTTCCGCAAGATCCGCCAAAATGTCGACAGGCTTACATCAATCCTGCGCGAAAGCCTTGCCGGTGTGCGCGTGATAAAATCCTTCGACAAGGCGGAGCATGAAATCGAAAGGTTCGATGAGCAAAGCGGCCAGGTTAGGGCAAATGAGCTGAAGGCGGGTACATACTTGGCGTTTGTAAGCTCTACAATCGCGCTGACCAACGGCGTTACCGTGGCGGCGCTGCTGTTCGCCAGCCATTGGCGCATACTCGGCGCGGGGCTTACAATCGGCGAGGTCGTCACGATCATAAACTATGTCAACCAAATCCTGATGGCGGTATCACAGGTGCCGCGGATATTTATGCTGTTCAGCAGGGCGAATATCTCCGCCGCGCGCATAAATGAAATCATGGAAATCGACGAAACTACAGACTACGGCAAAGAAGCTTCGCCTTTGGACGAAACCAAAACCTTGTCGCTGGAAAATATAAGCTTTTCTTATCCGAAATCCTCGGCAAGGGCGCTGGAAAATATAAGCTTTACTGTCGCAAAAGGCGAAACCGTGGCTGTGATAGGCGGCACGGGCGCGGGGAAAACCACGCTGCTCAACCTTATCCTGCGGCTGTATGAACCGAAAAGCGGCACGATCACATTGCAGGGGCGGGACATCCGCAGCTACACCAAAAACTATCTGCATGATACCGTAACCGCCGCGCTGCAGCAGTACAATATTTTCGCCATGAGCATAAAAGAAAACATCACGCTGGACCGCCCGCATGACGGCCGGCGGCTTGAGCGCTCGGCAGGCGCCGCGCAGATCATGGATTTTGTGGAAAGCGTGGAGGGCAGGTTCGATTATAAAATCACACAGATCGGAAGCAATATTTCCGGCGGGCAAAAACAGCGGCTGAGCGTGGCGCGCACGCTGTACAGGGAGGCCGCGCTGACAGTGCTGGACGATGTATCCAGCGCACTCGACTACCAAACGGACCTGCGGCTGCGCGCGGCGCTCAAGGACGCGTACATGGGGAAATCGGTGCTGATAATCTCCCAGCGCGTCAGCAGCGTAAAAACAGCGGACAAAATAATCGTGCTGCACGGCGGCAAGGTACACGGCACAGGCACGCACGAAGAGCTGATCCAAAATTGCGCGGTTTACAGGGACATCTGCCGCACGCAGAATATAGAAATAATTCATAATGCATAATTCATAATTAAAAAACGACAACATGGGTTTTTATCGTAGGGGCGCACTCCGTGCGCCCGCCCGCAAATTACCGCATCGCATCGTACAATGCGGGCGGCAGATTGCCGCCCCTACACGAAAACATATAATATGCCGTAGGGGACGCACACCCGGGCGTCCCGAAATTACCAAACAATCATATTTAAAACACAAACCAATATAGAGGCGACCCCCTC
>WRLS01000177.1 GCA_009776345.1 Oscillospiraceae bacterium
TGGGCATAGGCGATGCCTGTCGGGCCGGTGTACGGGTTGCTGCCGATACCGAGCTGCGCAAAGACATTTTCGTCGGCGATGACAAACTGCAGCGCGGCTATGTAGGCAAAGCTGGAGCCGAGGAATACCGGTACCTTATGTTGTGAGCATAAATGGAAGAGCAGTGTGCCGATGCCCGCGCAGAGCAGCGCCAGTGACGGGCTCATCCCCGTAAGCGCGGGGACAAGCACAGTGGCGCCGAACATCGCGAACAGATGCTGGAAGCCGAGTAGGAATTTTTTGCCCGTGCTTAAAGACATATCCATGAACGTCCTCCTCTTTTTAATCAAATTATCTTATTATACAACATATATCGGCCAAGTGGCTATTGATATTATAGACAAAGATTTTACAGTATTTTCGGGCATTAAGGTATCAATTTACCGTTATCTGCCTATTTTGGGGCGGTAGGGGTTTGGATTTGTCCTGCGGTAGAGCGCCCCCGCCGCCCATCCGAGCAAGCAGAGCGCGATAACCGTAAGCGCGGCGTAAAGCTCATGCATAATATTGAAATCCAGCAGCGCGGTTACGAGGATATCGAGCGGCGTAAAGCTGAAAGCCCCCGCCAGATAATACAGCGCCGGGCTTCTGTCAGTCAGCGAATACAGCCATGTAATCAACAGCACATGGGCCCCCGCGTACATCAGCAGCCCCGATAAAACCTTGCGGGGGTAGTGGTACGCCGCCATTGCCGTATTGATGCCCCAGCCCAAAAGCATAAAAAACGTAAAAAACCACCTAAGCGCGTGGAACTGCATGAGGTCCCCGCGGAAGAAAAGCGACAGCGCGAACGCCGGCGCCCAGAATAAAAGATAACGAGGCAAATATTTTTTCACTTGGACACTTCCCGTAAATAAGTTATCGTGGTTTTAGTATAACAAAGTTTTGCGGGGTATACAAGTATGTAGGGATGCAGGTTTTGGGTAGGGGCGGGCTTCCATGCCCGACCGCAATTCCCCTCCTTGGAGGGGTGGCGCGGAGCGCCGGGGTGGTTTTAACGCGATTTTATATTAAATAAATTTTCACCGCTCAAGCCGCGGAGGCTCTTCTTTGCTCGCGCAAAGAAACAAAACACACCGGGGAGACCCCGGACCCCCATTTCGACAAGCCGCATAGATTAGTGCCTTTCATTGCGCACGTCATATGCTTTGCCCTATAATCCGCCCAATCGCTCAGCCGAGCCGAGCTCCAGGTCTCGAACGCGAAAAAAGGAATTATGAATAAAAGAAATCAAAGACTTTTTCCGCTATTCTTACGTGTGCGGGCGCTTCCGGTGTCGCTCTTTACTTTAGGCTTGTGCCTACTTGTACAGTGTTCATCATAGCTACAATGCATTGTGAAGGTTTAAGAAGCGGGGAAAAATTCGTTTTCTTTTATTCTTATTATCTTTTTCCCCGCGCCCAGCATTTGAGCCTCGCAAGGCGAAAGCGGAAGGCAGATGGATATTATTGGGTTTTGATTTTTTTGTCGTTCTGGCAAGTGCGCAGTCTTCGATTTCTGCGGGGGGTCGCGGGGGTTCTTAGGGGGCGAGCGGGGGCAGCGGCCCCCAGACCCCTGAGCCGCGTTTTTCTTTGTTACTTTCTTTTTGGCGGCGCAAAAAGAAAGTAAATAATGCGTCGCGGAGCGCGCTTGTTCAGCCGCATTGCAGAGTTTACACTTCACACTCCCCGCCAACTGCGAAACTCATATCATCACATAAAACTCACAAATATCCCGGGGACACGGGCGGCTTTATAAGCCGCCCGCGTATCGCGTTATACTCCGGCGCTGTTTTGTTTTGACTCAAGGATTGCTTTCAGCTCGTCCATAAAAGAATTGACATCCTTAAAATGCCGGTACACAGAGGCAAAGCGGATGTAGGACACCTCGTCGATTTCCATGAGATGCTCCATCGCAAGCTCCCCGATGCGGGAGGACGCAACCTCCCTATCCATGGTGTTTTGGATTGCCGCGCCGATTTTGTCCACGGTATCTTCAAGCACCTGCACGGGGACAGGCCTGTTCCCGCACGCGCGGATAAAACCGTCCAGCAGCTTGTCCCTGTCGAAAGGCTCCCTGGACTTGTCCCGCTTGATGACCATGATCGGCGTGGTTTCGACAACCTCGTAAGTAGTGAAGCGTTTCGCGCATTTCAGGCATTCGCGCCGCCTGCGTATTTTCCCGCCCTCGTCAGTGGGGCGGGAATCAATGACCTTGCTGTCGGGAAAAAAACAAAATGGGCATTTCATTTTAAGTCAGCTCCTCAAAAACCGCTCTCCGCCATAAAATCATCCAGTACGTCCCGGATATGCATGGTGCAGATGCCGCAGTTGCAGGTTTCTATAAAACTGTCCACGCGCCGCTTGTCCAGCGAGATGTCGGGCAGCTCCATCAAAAGCCCGCCCTGCCGGTCTTTTACGCGCATACCATATGTAGTATAGCGTATTTGGTCCTCATCGTCAACAAAGGATGTCATAAGCTCGCAGATAAAATCAATTCCGCAGTACCCATATCCGTCGTGCAGCTGAATTGCCATTGTTTCGCATCCTCCTAAAACGAATTGTTTCGCGCAAGTGCAAGTTCCCGCCCTCCCGCGACCGCCGCGGAACAAGCCGCGGGGAGGCATATATACATTCAGGGGCCATGCTGCGCCGCCTGTTAATAATATTGTAAACGGTTACGTCAAAAAAACAAACAAATCTCGCCGACATAATATGACATAAAAAGAGATTATGCCGCAAACACTGCCATATTATCTTTGAAATACCGTAAAAACGCAGTGAAATTTGTGAAAAACCGCCAATGTTTTATGTAAATTGCGGGGCCAACTTAGGCTATTTTATGTGATTGTGGACAATTTGCGGGAAAGCTGTTGATATCCCCGCTATATTTCAACAAAGCCGCGGGGTTTTCCCCGATAATTCAACACAGTGATGTAAAATCCTTTCATATATGGATGGATTTTTCTGTTGCCGCGCACTCTCCGGCATGGTAAGATTGGCACGTGCCAAGCAAATTACAGTTAGGGAGAGGGGCATATCGGTCCATGTTGAAAAAGATGCTTGAAAGGCTTCGGAGGTCACACCCCGCCGTCCGCTGCTCGATTATTATAGGGGCAATCACAATGCTCTGCCTGTACATAACCGCCTTGTTCGCTTACAGCGCCGCCCCCTACGGGGATTACTCCAATGCCATGATTATTTACAATGGCTGCCTTGAGGCCGCGCCGGCTTCTCTGGCGTCCGGGGTTATCGGCGGGCTAATCGGCGACCTGATCCTCGGGAGCAGGGGAGGGGATTGACCCGATAAAATAATTATAGCACATTTCGCCGGGATTTGAATGCCCCGGTGCGATGTAAAATCTGTAAGTAAGGGAAAAAAATGGGGCATACACAAATCCATGTAGGGGACGGCGTCCTCGACGTCCCGCATTGTACGATGCGATAATTTGCGGGCGGTAATACGCCAAACAAATGTTTCACGTGAAACATTTTTGTGTAGGGGCGGGGTTCTATCCCCGACCGATAATATCCGGTTTACTTGTAAACGGGCGGGCATGGAAGCCCGCCCCTACGATGCGATACGGTAATTTACGGGTGGTAATATGCCAAACAATTGTTTCACGTGAAACATTTTTGTGTAGGGTCGGGGTTCTATCCCCGCCCGAAATTCCCCTCCTTGGAGGGGTGGCGCGAAGCGTCGGGGTGGTTTTTAACACGATTTCATCTTCGGTTATTTTTCACCGCTCAAGCCGCGGGGGCTGTTACTTTGCAACGCGGCAAAGTAACCAAAGCGCGCCGGGGAGACCCCGAACCCCCATTTC
>WRLS01000178.1 GCA_009776345.1 Oscillospiraceae bacterium
AACGACTGGAGCAGCTCGGCTTTGCTTTGAGCGAAACGGAGCTTGACGGGGCATTCACGGACTTCAAAGCGCTGACGGACGCAAAGCACACGGTAAACGACGCTGATATAGAAAAGCTGGTGCAGGGGCAGTCAAAACGCTGTCAGCTATATTCGCTTTACAGCTTTGTGGTGAATTCAGGCTCGAGCATAACGGCGACGGCTTCTGTAAAGCTTGAACACAGCGGCGCTGTCACCGAGCGCGTCGCAAGGGGCGAAACCCCGACGATCGCGGTTTTTAACGCGATTGATAAAATCATCGGGCGATCTTACCCATTGCACCATTTCTCGATCCAGTCTATCTCGGAAGGGCGGCGGGAATTGAGCGAAGCGACAGTGCAGGTATGGAACGGCGATAAGCTGGAAATAGGGCGCGGGCTTAACACAGACATCGTGCAGGCCAGCGTACAGGCATATCTAAGCGCGGTCAATAAAGCTTTAATCAGAGGATAATCGCGCCGGACAAGCCATTTTAGCCGTATATCTGCACATTTTCCGCGAATTTTTCATATATTGTTGGAGTGGGGTTATGGACAGGGCCGAGTATGATAAAATTCACGCGTATATGCTTGAGATGATGGGCGACTCCGCCCACGACGCGATGCATATTTACCGTGTGCTGCACAATTCTTTAAAGATTGCGGAAAGCCACCCGGAAGCCGACAAGGATATATTGACAGCCGCGTGCCTGCTGCACGATATCGGCAGGCAGTCGCAGTTCCGTGACGCAAGTATTTGCCACGCCGAAGAAGGCGGCAGGCTGGCGTATGAATTCCTCGGCAGTCTTGGCATAGATGAAAAACGCCGCGCGCATATCCGTGACTGCATAATAACCCACCGGTTCAGGACAGATAGACAGCCCGCCACGATTGAGGCGAAAATCCTCTTTGATTGCGATAAATTGGATGTAACCGGGGCGATCGGCATTGCGCGGACGCTTTTTTACAAAGGCCATACCGGCGAGCCGTTGTATACACTGGATGAGGAAGGCCGCGTACAGAACAGCGGGGATGCGCATATGCCGGAATCGTTTTTTAAAGAGTACCATTATAAGCTCATAAAAATATACGGCCGGTTTTACACAAAGGAAGCAAGGGAGATCGGGGAAAAAAGGAAAGCGATTTTTACGGCGTATTATGAGGCGTTGCTGGATGAGGTTTGTGTGGATTATGGGGTGTTGCTAATATGCGAAGGCGGCAAAGACGTAAGATAAGCCCGGCGGCGCGTATTTTCAGCCTGTCCCTGGGGCTTCTGCTTTTGATTTTGGCGGGGCTTCTGCTTTATTATGATGTGCGCCTGGCGCCGGTTGCGCAGTCTGTTGCGGGGCATCAGGCGAAGGTCGCGGCGATACGGCGCATCAATAACGCGATGCTTGCTGTCATGGATGAAGAAGGCGCGGGCTACGGCGATATCGTCAAAATCAGCCGCGGCGCGGACGGCAAGGTACAGTCGCTGCAATCGGATATGGTGCTGGTCAACCGCCTAAAGCTAAAGGCCGCCGACCGGATTATGGAGGAGGTTTCGCAGCCGGGCGGGCAAAGCGTGCGCATCCCGCTGGGCAACCTGTTCGGGATACAGCTGCTGGCGGGGAGGGGGCCGGATATCGAGATAAAGGCGATCCCCGTCGGTTATGTGCAGACACGCCTGCACAACCAGTTTACATCGGCCGGGATAAACCAGACAAACCATAGGATCATGCTGGAGGCGGGGCTGCAGGTGCTGGTTGTGCTGCCGGGATACACAAGGGAAGTCACGGTTATGACGGACTACTGCGTTGCGGAAACCGTGATCGTGGGCGAAACGCCTGATACCTTCGCGGGGATACATTTGGACAGTGCGCCGGCTTGGCTTAAAATTGATGCGTAAATTTTTTTAAGAGAGGGTAAATATGACGGAAAAACAGGCGCAAATACGCGCGGATGAGCTGAAAAAGCTGCTGGAATACCATACCCACCGGTATTATGTATTGGACGACCCGGAAATAGATGACCATGAATACGATATGCTCAACCGCGAGCTTGTGGATTTAGAGGGGCGGTTCCCCGCGCTCGCGGATGAAAACAGCCCGACTGCGCGGGTCGGGGGGGCGGTTTCGGGCGCTTTCGGGCCGGTTGCGCACGGTGTGCAGATGCTTTCACTGCAGGACGCGTTCAGCTTTGACGAGCTGCGCGATTTTGACCGCAAAGTGCGCGCGGCTGTGCCAATGCCGCGTTATGTGGCGGAGCCGAAAATCGATGGGCTGTCTGTGGCGCTGGTGTATGAAAACGGGCGGTTTGTCAGGGGCGCGACACGCGGGGACGGCGTGACCGGCGAGGATGTCACGCAAAACCTTATAGAGATTGGCTCTGTGCCGAAAATACTGCGCGATGCCCCCGAATTTTTGGAAGTGCGCGGCGAGGTTTTCATGCCCGCGGGCAGCTTTGAAAGGCTTGTCGCGGAGCAGGAAATAAGCGGTGAGAAGCCGTTTAAAAACCCGCGCAACGCCGCCGCCGGTTCTCTGCGGCAGAAAAACCCGAAAATCACGGCAGGGCGCGGGCTGGATATCATCGTTTTTAACATACAGCAAATTCGCGGAAAGACGCTCACCGGCCATGTGCAGTCGCTGGAATATCTGGAGGCTTTGGGCTTCAAAACCCCGCCGGGCTATCGGGTTTTTTGTGATATTGAGGATGTGATCGCGCGGGTAGAACAGATCGGCGAGGGGCGGGGCGGCTACAGCTACGGCATAGACGGCGCGGTTATCAAGGTGGACGATTTCAGTCAGCGCGAAGAGCTTGGCGCCACGTCAAAATTCCCGAAGTGGGCGGTCGCGTACAAATACCCGCCCGAGGAAAAAACAACAAGGCTTGTGGATATTGAAGTGCGCGTAGGGCGCACGGGCGCGCTTACGCCCACCGCCGTTTTAGAGCCTGTAACGCTTGCCGGGACGACGGTTACGCGCGCGGTACTGCACAACCAGGATTTTATCAGCTCCCTTGGAATTAAGATAGGCGATATTGTTTTGGTTCGCAAAGCCGGGGACATAATCCCGGAGGTGGTGTCTGTCGTACAATCCGATAATGATGAGAAGGCTTCTCACTATGTTCTTCCGGCGAACTGCCCCTCCTGCGGCGCGAAGGCGGTTAGGGATGAGGGCGGCGCGGTTTTGCGCTGTACAAACCCGCAATGCCCCGCCCAGCTTCTGCGCAGCCTTATCCACTTTGCCTCACGCGATGCGATGGATATTGAGGGCATGGGGCCTGCTGTTGTGGAAGTGCTTGTGCGGGAAGGGCTGGTTTCTTCCCCGGCGGATTTGTATAATCTTCGCGCTGAAGACGTTGCCGCGATGGAGCGCATGGCCGACAAAAGCGCCGCGAATTTGCTCGCGTCAATTGAGCGTTCAAAGGCGCGCGGGCTGGGCTGTTTGATTTTCGCCCTCGGTGTGCGCGGGATCGGCGCACGGGCGGCACAGCTTCTGGCGCGGCGATTTGGGGATATGGACGCGCTGTTGTCCGCGAAACCGGATGAGATTGAAAGCATCGAGGGCTTCGGCGCGGTAATGGCAGAGAGTTTGCGCGCGTTCTTGGAAAGAGAGGACAGCCGTAGGCTTATCGCGCGGTTGCGGGACTGCGGCGTGAATATGGAGTGCCGCGACAAACCGGCAGGCACAAGCTTAGCCGGGAAAACCTTTGTGCTGACAGGCACGCTACCGACGCTGTCCCGCTCCGACGCCAAAAAGCTCATTGAAAACGCGGGGGGCAAAACAGCGTCCTCTGTATCAAAAAAGACGGAT
>WRLS01000179.1 GCA_009776345.1 Oscillospiraceae bacterium
CAAAGCTACTGATATAGAACAACTTACGTTGCTCTAGCAGGCGTGGGTAGGTCGTCTCCTAATACCCCGCCGCTCTGCGGCGGGGTAATTTATTACTTGAAAGGATTGAATTGGAAAGCAGGTTCTAACAAACTTTCCTATTGGCGCGCTATAATGTTATGCAGAAAAGCGGACACCCCTCACGAAGCATCCGCTTTTCTTTTAATAATGCGGTTTTCTCGATGTACAGACCCTTTCGTAAGACTGATTATTCTTACACCTATTTAGCCATGTAGTGGGTTATGGCAAGAGTTTTTAAGGGCGGTCGGCACACTGCGTTTTATATATACACTTTAACCCGGCGTCACTATAACCTGCCTTGACCTGGCGTTTCCCGCGTGAATTATACCGCGAGCGTCCGGCTCCAGGTTGTCGCGGATGATGGTCCCTACAAACTCAAGTTTATAGGGCAGGTCCGCCTCGCTGCCCAGTTCAATCAGCAGGCGGTTTTCGTACATGATTTTTATGTTCAGCGGGTCGGTGATGTCCAGGTTTGTGATATCCGTGAACCCGCTTTCATCCATTGCGTCGAAAAGGTAGCGCAGGGTCAGCAGTGCCTCCTGTGCCTTTTGCGCGCGGGCGGTTTCCTGCTCGTCTAAATTATCACGGCTGTTTTGCAGGTATTCGCCCGGCAGGATATCGCCGGCGTCCATGCCGATGACCAGCGGGATATTCTCCGGGATAAGGATCATGCCGCGCTCCAGCGCCTTGCCGTCTTTTGTGATAAGGATATAGTCATCGCCTTGCTTGAGTGCGCCGCCGGGGCTGCACTGGGTGATGTGGATTTCTATCGTGGAGGGGACCTTGCGGCGAAGCTCCACGGATTCTATGTAGGGGTACTTGTCCATCAGCGCGGAGCGTACACGCCCTGAAGAAACGCGCAGCAGGTTGTCCCCAGCGGAAACGCCGCTGTCAAGCGCTAAATCTTCGGCGGCATATTTATCGCTGCCCAGAACCAAGACAGCTTCTATCCTGAAAAGCACGGTAAGGGAAAGCACAAACCCCGCGCCAAGGAAGAAGACAGAAAGCAAGAAAATATGCAGCGTCTTCTTCCCTGTACCGCGGCGGCGTTTTTTTCTCCCTGCCGTGTTGTTCGGCGGGTTATTGCTTCTTTTCACATTCCTGTCCATCTTCTGTTTTCCGCTCCTTGCGTATTACAGCGCCCAGGCCGCGTAAATTAGTATCGAAATCCTGGTACCCGCGCTCGACATGGTGGATCTCGGAGATTGCGGTGACGCCGTCCGCACACAGCGCCGCGATTACCAGCGCAGCGCCCCCGCGCAAATCTGTGCATTTTATTGTAGCGCCATGAAGCCTTTTTACGCCTTCTACAGCGGCTACGCGCCCCTCTATGCTGATCCGCGCGCCCATCCGCGCAAGCTCTGCCGCGTGTTTGTAGCGGCTTTCAAATATGTTTTCCACAAAAACTGATGTGCCGCTTGCAATACAGCTAAGCGCCATAAGCGGCGACTGCGCGTCTGTCGGGAAGCCCGGGTAGGGCATTGTGCGCACAAGGCGGATCGGTTTTGGCCTTCCGTGCATCCGAAGGTATACGGTATCGCCCCTCGCTTTTATAACACAGCCGGCTTCTTCGAGCATTGGGAACACAGACGCCATATGCTCGGGGACTACGCCGGTCAGAAGAAGCTCGCCCCCTGTTATCGCGGCGGCGCAAAGATAAGTCGCCCCCGCGATCCTGTCGGGGATGACGCTGTAATCCACGCTTCCAAGCTCATCCACGCCTTCGATATAAATTGCGCCGTTTTCGCCGATACGGATCTTCGCGCCTGCGCTGTTGAGGAAGTGCATCAGGTCCTCGATCTCCGGCTCCCTCGCGGCGTTTTGGATGACTGTGCTGCCCTGTGCCGTACAAGCGGCGAGCATTGCGTTTTCTGTCGCCCCTACGCTGGGGAAGGGCAAAATGATGCTTGCGCCCTGCAGGCGGCCTTCTGCTTCACATTCCAGGTACCCGTGGTCCTCTGTGATTGTGACGCCCAGCTTTTCCAGCGCCGACAGATGCAGGTCGATAGGCCGCGGACCAAGCTCACAGCCGCCGGGCCTGGATATGCGCGCCTTGCCGCAGCGCGCGATGATCGCGCCTAAAAATACAACGGAAGACCGCATCTCGCGCATTAAGCTGTCGGGTATGCCGCAGCCCTTTAAATCTCCGGGCACAACATGGACACTCCCGCCGGACTGATCTACATCGCAGCCAAGGTAGCTGAGTATGTTACACGCTGCATCTACATCTGTCAGGGCGGGGCAGTTATGTACGGTGCTTTCTTTTGTCAGCAGCGTAGCCGCAAGCACGGGAAGCACCGAATTTTTCGCCCCGTGTATCTTCAGCTCGCCTGACAGCCTGCCGCCCCCCTCAATTATATATCTGGCCATGTCCTCCACCCTTTCCATAGAAAAAGCAATGCGGAACCGGTACGGATGCCGTTTCCTATAGCATATTATGCAATTCTATGGCAATGGGTGCCGGAGCGGGGTTTCAGGGTTAAGCTTAACGCTTGTACCTTGCGTACTTTCCTCTTTTTTTTCTTCCGCCTTTTATGGACCTGCCGGGAATCAGCGCGCCGTCCGGCTTCATTTCCGCAAAGGACTGGAACAGTGCGGTTTCCCCCGGCGGTATCTGCTTGTCCATATGGAAGCTGCCGAAGAACCACTTCTTAAAGCTTACCTTCTCGCGGACCTCGTCAAAGAAGGCATCCATTGGGTTCATGTCGCTGTCGCCAATTTGGAGCAGGGATTTTATCTTCATGCTGCTCTGGTGCGTGATGATATAATCCACTGTATTTCCGTGCGCCTCCAAGTTTTTTCCTGCAGCCTCGATTTCCCATGGCTCCGGGAGTTCTTCTTTCCACCATGTACCGGTTTCCTCGCGTATATCGGCGTCGTCGCTTGACCCGCCGCCAAACGCGAAAATTTTATTGCCGTCCACCTCAAAAACGCCGCCCCTGCATAAATGCATCAGCTTGCCGGATATCCTGCGCACCTCGCCGCCGTTCCAAGGGGTTTTGGGGTACCCGAGCAGAAGGTCGTAGTTGTCGTGGCTTCCCTCTACAAATAAAATAGTATACCTGCGCCTGCCCAGCCATTTAAGCACGCGGTTTTCTTTATGGGAGCCGGTCCAGATAAACCCGAAATCGCCGCATACAATCAGATAATCGCGCTTCTTCAGCTTTCTGAGCGCCCGGTGCTTAAAGCGGCGGATATCGCCGTGTACATCGCCGGTTACATATACCAAGGTTTTCACCCCCATCCGCGTTTTGTAAGCTGTATAGCAAGTATACCAGATTATATGAAAATAGTAAAATCCCGGCAAAGAGGCCATCACCTTCCTGCCGGGATTTTTTACGCCTGTATGCTTTTGGGTTGGGCGGTTTGCGGGTAACGGGGCTGATTTGCCAAACCGCGCGCTTTGATTTATCGAGCCTCTTTTTTGCTTTCTTGCTCATTTTTTCGTATGGGATGAAACCGGGCATGGCGATTCTCCTTTTTATTAGGCATAAGTTTCGTATTTGCCGGGGAATATGAATTTCATAATACATAATTAAAAAAACACATATCTACAAAGGCAAGTAGGCATAAACCTAAAGGAAAGAGCGACACCGGAAGCGCCCGCGCACGTAATAACAGCGGAAAAAGTCTTTGTTTTCCCTTTTTCCTAATACCTTTTTTCGCGTTCGAGACCTGGAGCTCGGCTCGGCTGAGCGATTGGGCGGAT
>WRLS01000180.1 GCA_009776345.1 Oscillospiraceae bacterium
AACAACTACCCCTGTCACTTCGTGACATCCCCCTCATGGAGGGGGACTTTAGCCTCCCTCTCTGAGGGAGGTGGCGCGCAGCGCCGGAGGGAGGGAGAAAGGGCAAAACACCAAAACACCCGTCACAAAGCCGAATAGATTCGACTTTGCGCCACCCTCTTTAAAAAAGAGGGTAAGGCTACAACAAGATTTATTCTTTCACATATAAATCGCAAAACAGCCGTAGGACGTACCCTCTTTTTTAAAGAGGGTGGCATCACTGCGAAAAATCGCAGTGATGACGGGTGTTTTGCCTTCGGCAGGATTAAGGTTTTAGGATTGAGGCTTTAGGAAGGGAAGAATTTATAAGCTCCGTCCTTTCCCTAAAACCTATAACCTAAATCCTAAAATCCTGCGCGGAGCGCCGCAAAGACAATCCTCTGTGTATCATGCTTCGGCGGCGAGAGCGTATCCCCTTCATAAACAGCGGCGGTTTCAAGCCCCGCTTCCCGCAGGATTTCACTGATTTTGTCCGTATCGTAGCAGTATTCGCTGAAGCTTTCCGCAGAGCGGCGGTAAAGCCCGCTGCCTGTTTTCTCAAAAAAATCCAGCGTGATATCCACGCGCCCGGTTTCGGGATCCAGCCGGTTGCGCCAGGCGCACAGCACATTCCCGCTTTCCCGCACAAAATCGTTGTTTGCGAGGATATGCGTATGTTTATAAGGCGTGTTCATGTCGAACACAAAAACGCCGCCGGGGTTCAAAAACAGCGAAACGCGCCCGATTGCGCTTCGCAGGGCGTTTTCCCCGGGAAGATGGTTCAGGCTGTCCAAGGCGCAGACACAGGCATCCACCGTGCCGAAAAGGTCGAGTTCTTCCGCTTTTTGGCATAAAAACAAGGGGGCGGTGGCTCCGCCCTTCGACGCGCCAACAGCGAGCATTTCGCCGGAAGCGTCCACCCCGATCATATCAAACCCAAGCCCCGCCATTGCGTAAGTCAAGCTTCCCGTACCGCAGGCAAGGTCCAGCACGAGTTTTGCGCCCGGGCAAAAATTTCTGATAATACCGGCGAAATACGCGGCGCGGGCGGGATAATCCACATCCGCCGTGAGCGCGTCGTAATACCGCGCAAAAACCCCGTAGCCGCTCATTTGCCCTGTTTACCGAAGACAAGGCGGTAGCCGCCGCTTCCGTAGTTGAGCGCGCGGTTTACGCGGCTGATCGTCGCGGTGGACGCGCCTGTTTGCGCGGCGATGTCATTGAAGACGCGCCCCGCGGCGAGCATCCTTGCAACCTCAAGGCGCTGTGAGATTGCCTTTAGCTCCTGCACGGTACACAGGTCGTCGAAAAAGGCGTAGCACTCATCTTCGGTTTCCAGCGAAAGTATCGCCGCGAACAGGCTGCCGAGCTTCATGCTGCTGAATTTCTCGTGCAATGAATATCTTCCCTTCTTGAATCCTTAATCCTGAAACCTAAATCCTGCCGAAGGCCGCCGGGGTGGCTTATAATAGGCTTTAATCTACGGTTATTTTTCACCGCTCAAGCCGCGGGGGCTCTTCTTTGTTCGCGCAAAGAAGCAAACGCGCCGGGGAGACCCCGGACCCCCGCTACGACAAATCGCATAGCCTTGTGCCTTTCATCGCGCACGTCATATGCTTTGTTCTATAATCCGCCCAATCACCCAGCCGAGCCGGGCTCCAGGGCTGGAACGCGGAAAAAGGTATTAGGAATAAAAGATATCAAAGACTTTTTCCGCTGTAATTACGTGCGCGGGCGCTTCCGGGCGTCGCTCCCTGTTTTAGGTTTGTGCCTACTTGCCTTTGTGGCTTATTCCCCTCCTTGGAGGGGTGGCAGGCGTAGCCTGACGGGGTGGTTCTAAATAGGTGCGAAATTTGCAGTTCCTTCCCTTACTAATTCCCAATTCCTATTTCCTATTTCCTATCCTGCAAAACGTCTGCGCTTCGCGGCGCAGTTTTTTTGCTGTCTGCGCGTCGATTTGCCCGTCCGTCAGCCGCCACGCCCAATTACCGTCCGCGATGCCGGGCCTGTTCATGCGCGCGCCGGCCGGCAAGCCCAGGACATCCTGCATAGCGGCAAGCACTAATTCGGCGGGGGTTGCGTACAGGCCGCGCAAAAATGCCAGGTGAGCCTCGCTGTCGTCTGTGATGCCGAAATACCGCCGCGCGAAATCCACCTGGTCCGGCGGGGACGATTTCATCCAGCCCTGGAGCGTGTCGTTGTCATGCGTGCCGATATATCCCACGCAGTTTTGTATAAAATTATGCGGCAGGTAGGATGACTCCTCCTCCGTGGAAAAGGCGAACTGAAGTATCTTCATCCCCGGAAGCCCGCTGTCGCGCAGTAAACCTCGCACCCTGTCGTCCAAAAGCCCGAGATCCTCCGCGATTAGCTCAAGATCGGGAGCGGCACGCCTGACCGCGCGGATGAAGCCCATGCCGGGGCCTTTGACCCACGAGCCTGATTTCGCGGTTTTTGAGCCTTTCGGCACCGCCCAATAATTTGCCAGCGCGCGGAAATGGTCAATGCGCACCGCGTCGTAGAGGACGCCCGCGTATCTGAGCCGCTGCGCCCACCATTTGTACCCTGTACGCTTCAGATACTTCCAGTTGTAAAGCGGGTTGCCCCAAAGCTGCCCATCCTCGGAGAACGCGTCCGGCGGGACACCCGCCACAAACTCCGGGCGCAGATCCTTATCCAGCGCGAAAACTTGGCTGTTCGCCCAAACGTCCGAGCTGTCGCCGTCTACATAGATAGGCATATCGCCGATAAGTCGGATGCCCCTTGTATTTGCATAGCGTTTTAGGGACATCCACTGCCGGAAAAATATGAACTGCACATATTCCCAAAACGCGGTTTCATCCGCAAGCTCACGCGCGGCATATTCTAAAGCATCGGCGCGGCGGTGGCGGAACTGTTCGGGCCAATCCATATAGCCCTTGCCGCTGAACGCACCCTTCAGCGACATAAACATGGCGTAATCCGGCAGCCAAAACTGATTTCGAAGCTTAAATCGGTTTATCTTCGCCTCAAGCGCCCCGCCCGAATAGACAAATGCTTTTCTCAGCACAGGGAGCTGGTTTTCCTCACACCAGTTAAAATCCGCCTCTGCCTTTCCGTCGGGCAAAGCCGGAAGGTCCTCCCCCGGCAGCAGCCCTTCTTCCACAAGCGCGGGAAGGTCGATAAGATACGGGTTCCCCGCGAATACGCTGTACGATGAATAGGGCGAGTTGCAGACGGCAGGCGGGGTGAGGGGCAAAACCTGCCAGGCGCTTTGCCCGGACGCCTGCAGGAACTGTACGAACCGCCGGGCGCCCTTGCCCATTGTCCCGCAGCCGCCCTTGCCGGGGAGGGATGTGATATGCAAAAGTATGCCGCATTGCCGCATAATGGCACCGCCTTTAAAAATTCGTAATTCATAATGCATAATTCATAATTAAAAAACGAGGGGAGAGGCTTCGCTGTCTTTTCCTGAAACCTGAAACCTAAATCCTCAATCCTGCGCGAAGGCAAAACACCCGTCACCGCGACGAACAAGTCGTCACGGTGCCACCCTCTTTAAAAAGAGGGTAAAGCTACAACAAGACTTATTCTTTCACATATAAATCACAAAGCAACTGTAGGACGTACCCTCTTTTTTAAAGAGGGTGGCTTCAAAGCGGCTTGTCGCTTTGAAGACGGGTGTTTTGGTGTTTTGCCTTCGGCAGGTTTTAGGATTTAGGTTTCAGGAAAAGGACGGCACTTATAAACTCTTCCCTTCCTAAATCCTCAA
>WRLS01000181.1 GCA_009776345.1 Oscillospiraceae bacterium
CAAGCCCCGCGGATAAGCGGCGCGCCAGCACGGCGTTACCCGCCAGCGCCAAAAGAAGCGCCGCCGCGAACACGCCCAGCGCAATCAAAATCATGCGGTCGATACCTGTTACCGCGCCGCCGGTCATGTCGGTGATGCGCACCTCGCTTTGGATTGCCGGGGCAATAATCTCCTCCACGCCCATGACGACTACCAGGCTCCAAGGCAGGGTTTCCAGCGGGGAGTATGCGACAAAGTATTCCCGCCCGTCCACCTCGGCACGCTCAATCCCGGCAACGCCGCCCATCATCCGCGCGGTTGTTTCATCCGCTAAAATATCGGCCAGGTTGCGGCTTACAATATTGCCGCTTTCATCTATGCGCACTGTATCGGAAATAATCATTTCGCCGCGTTCGTTGGCGATAAAAGCGTAGCCGGTTTCCCCCAGCCTGGCTTCAACAACCACATTGGTGAGGATCTCCAGCTGCATCCCCGCGCCGGCAACGCCATGCAATCGGCCGCCCGGGCCGTAAAACGGCATAGCGCAGGTGATTCCAAGCCCCCGCCCGAAGCTGTCTACAAAAACGTCGGACCAAATCATCTCACCGGCGGCCTTGGCTTTTATATACCAGCTTCGGGTGCGCGCGTCATAGATGATATCATCCATATCGGAATCCACATCAGCCGCAATGCATATGCCGCTTTCGGTGCCTATATACAGCGAACGCACATAATCAAGGGTCTGCTCACCCGAAACCAACAGCTCCGATATATTTCCGAGAAGGCTGATTTCCGCCAGCGCCCCCGCATGATCGGTGCCCTCCGCCAGCCTGAGCTGCGCGACCGAGCGCCCGGCATTCCGAACATCCGGGAAATCCACGGGGCGCGGCAGATAGGCGCCGGGGTTTGACACAATATGCTGTGCGCTATGGGCGGTAATCGTGACAAGGTTGACCGCCGCAGAAAACTTCTCGTCGATGAGGGATGCCTTGATCCCGGCTAATTGAAACAGTGATTCTTCCATCTGTATTTCGAGGGCGGTTTTGCTGTCCGCCGCCGCCGACCTGCCCAGCTCACGGCTTGCCCCGATGACGCTCCCGCGCAGGATCGAAATGCAAACTACCGCCGCCAGGCAGACCGCCGCCGCCGCGACAAACGAGCCGAACAGCATTTGTTTGCGGATTTTTTTGTATATGGAACCCTTCATAGCGTATTCGTATCCTTTTGCATAAGAAGAATATTCATCCCGTTTTCATAGCGGTATTCCAGAGAATCCATCAGTTTTTTTGCCATAAAAATGCCAAGCCCGCCTATAGCCCGTTCGGCGGCGGGCAAAGACACGTCGGGCTCCGGTTTTGCCAGTGGGTCAAACGGTATCCCGCTGTCCATAAACTCAACAGCAAACTTACCCGGGACACAAAGCAGGCGGACTGTCACGCTGCCCTCTCCCCCGGGATATGCGTATTGGGTTATGTTTACAAATATCTCTTCAACCGCGATATTGATATTGCCTTGGTGCTTTGCGTTTATTTCCGCGCCTTGCATAGCGCCGCCGATAAACTCAAACACTTCCCCCAAGCGGTCAACCCGGGCGGGCAGCGTGATTTCCGGCATAGAATCATCCCTTTTCATTCAGACATCAAAACTCGATGATAGCAACCATTTCCACTTTATCGTTCCTCACGCCGATAATGATATCCTTGGCGAGGTTGGCGATGATTGATTTTTCAAGGCCGTCCCACTGCTCCTCTTTGATTTCTTTTGGGATGCTGCTTTGGTAAGACGACAACGAGAAATAGCATGTCATCCCCAGCGTGTTATAATTGGGGATATAAACCCGCTCATAATCGCCGCAATCTATAAGCAGGCTCGCGAAAATACTGCCGATTTTCCCGAGAATCCCTTTCTCCGATTTGTTTTCGCCGCTGCTGGAAAGGGAAAGCATTTTCTCTTTTTGCTTTGAGCCTACAAGGGTTTCGGCGCGCAGGTTAAGCGTGAAGCTTCGCTCCTTGCTTTCAATATGAAATTCATATTCCAAATCATCAAATAAGCGCACGGTAAGCCCCAGCATTTCCTCCGCAAGCAAACGCAGCTTCCTTGTGTCTGAGGGCGTCAGCTTACAAAAGCTCCCCACGCTTTCCACTCCCGAAAGGATCGCTTCAATGCCGTGCCGGCCGGTGTAAATATCGGATTTCACCTTCTGACCCTCCCGTCAAGTCTTTAAATCGCCAGTTTTATTGTAGCAAAATTCATAGGGTATTTGCAATACCTATGGGGGTATACTCCCGGAAAAATTCAGCGGGGGTCAGGCAGGCACGAACTCCAGCAGCTCTTTTGCGCATAAACAGCCGATCCGTTCGGCGTAATTCATCTGCGCGAAGGCGTCTGTTTTTGTCCACTCCTCCAGCCACCCCGCCGCGTGTACGGCCAGCCCTTCGATAACGCCCACGCCGGATGGGGTTAAATCCTTTGCATATATTTTCATACGGCTGCGCTCACCGCCAAAATCCTCCGACAGCTCAAAGAATTTCAAAAACCACTCCGCTTTGTATTCCCCAAACGCCGCATACAGTCCCGCGAAGTCCGCGATTAGCTCATCATGCAGATGATTGCGCGACGATGCGAAATACCGCTTTGTATAGTAGTGGGCGCATTCGTGGTATTTTCTGATGATCAGGGATTTTTCCTGCCACTCGGTATCCGAAAGCCCCATCCGCTGTGCTATTACGTTCCTGTAAGGTTTCTTCGACAGGATGATAAACCGGTTGGTTTTTCCGAAAGCGAAGGATGCGCCTATCTTCCCGATATCTGGATCAGGTTTGCCCTTGCGGATAATGCGGGTCACCATTTGTTCAAAATCGGCGGTGCTGCCCGTTGTAATGATGGGGATATCGCCGCCCAGCGATTGGAACAGCTCGACCGTCAGCGACCCGGGCGCCTCGAACGCGATCTGTAAATCCTGCCTTGCCAGATGCAGGTTGACAGCCTGTGCCGCATCAGATAAATGCGCGGTTTCAAACACAGGCTCCCATTTTTGCAGGAACTGATCTTCATCCGCGCTGCTTTCGCGCGGGGAAAAAGCGTTGGCGGTATACGCCAGCAGCGAATCCATATCGAAGCCCTGCGCACCCAGCGCGCGCAGGGCGTTTACCTTAGCATCAAGCGTCATTGTTATTATTCATATACCTCGTCAAGCAGGCCGTCGTCAAACAGCTGCTGGACAGCGGCGCGGACGATAATCGGGTTGATCTTATGCTCCTTGAGCAAGAACGCCGATATTTGTTCGTAGGTGTATGTTCCCTCCGCGATCAGCTCGCCGAGCGGGCCGCACTTGCTTTTGCCTTTAAAGTGGTGGAGCTGGTGGGCGGTTGCAAGGTCAAACCCTTGATCGGTGGGGCGGAAAATCATATCGTCGCGGAATTTCAGCGGCTTATCCTTGGGCGGCGTTAAGAACATGCAGCGGTCGACAAGCTTTGTGATAGCCGCGGGGAAATCTTTTTCGTCGGTGTAGGTGGTTGTGCCGAATACCCTAAACCCATGCGGCCATTCGGCGCTGGTGTAGCAGGGGCTGAAAATCATTATGGTTTTTGTTGCAAGGTTGATGTTAAAGCCGCTCACGCAAGCGATCGTGCCCTGCGGGACGATCGACAGCAGGGAAATCCGATCGTCGCTGTCAAAGCTTTCCACCGACCGAAGCCCCGCCTGTTCTTCCAGGATGCGCCCGCCGGTTACTTTGGGGCGGAC
>WRLS01000182.1 GCA_009776345.1 Oscillospiraceae bacterium
TAGTGCCGGGGGTTGTCCTTTGGCGGCGAATTACGGGAAACAACCCCCGCCGCCTGCGGGCGGCACCCCCTTCGTGCGCGAAGGGGGCAATAGGTTGCACGCAATATGGTTGATTGTTCGGTAAATGCGGGACGCCCGGGTGTGCGTCCCCTAGGGCCTTCGGCAGGATTTAGGTTATAGGTTTTAGGGTAGGGCGGGGGCTTGCCCCCGCCGAAATGCCGCCGGGTTAACGGCGGTGGCAAGCCCCCGCCCTACGATGCAATGTTGTTGATTGTCCGGTAATTCCGGGACGCCCGGTGTGCGTCCCCTACGCAAACAGCAAAACTTATCGTTTCTTCCCTTACTAATCTCTAATCTCAAATCTCTAATCTCTATTGGAGTCGCCGCAAATGCTTATTACAAAAATAACCGCAGGGGTTTGCGCGGGTCTTTTAACCGCGCTGGACCTTATAATAAAAATGTGGGCGGCCCGTGTGCTGCCCTTCGGCAGGGCCGAGGTTATCCCCGGGTTTTTCTACCTTACTTATGTAGAAAACAGGGGCGCGTCCTTTGGGATGTTTTACGGGCACAGCAATTTGCTTGCGGGCGTTACCGGGGTTATCATGGCGGTGATGCTATGTTATATTTGCTTTAGCAAAAGCGTGGATAAGGCTATGATACGCCTGGTCATGCTGATTTTGGCGGGCGGGCTTGGCAATTTGATTGACAGGGTGGCGCGCGGCTTTGTTGTAGATTATTTGGATTTCAGCGCGGTTTTCGGGTTCCCGGTGTTTAACTTGGCGGACTGCTGTATTGTAATCGGCTGTATATTGCTGGCTGTCCATGTATTTCGGCTTGAGCGCGGGGCAAAGCGGCGGGGCGCGGAGGATAATGGATGATGAATTTCTTCGAGCTTGTCCCGATGGGGCAGGACAGCGGCGCGCGCATCGACCGTTTTATCTGCGGCAGCCTTGGGGATATGACGCGAAGTACCGTACAGCGCCTGTGCGAAGAAGGCTATATCCGCGTGAACGGTATGCCCGCCGCCAAAAACTATCGGGTAAAACAGGGCGACAGGGTTGAGGTAAACCTCCCTCCGCCCAAAGCCGCAAAGCCCGAGCCGCAGGATATCCCGCTCGATATCGTATATGAGGACGCGCATATACTCGTGGTGAACAAGGCGCGGGGCATGGTTGTGCATCCTGCGGCGGGGAATGAGGACGGCACGCTGGTCAACGCGCTGCTGTATCACTGCAAAGGCGGGCTTTCCGGTATTGGCGGTGTTGCGCGACCGGGGATTGTCCACCGTTTGGACAAGGATACCAGCGGGCTTCTTGTGGCGGCGAAAACTGACCGCGCACATAAAATTTTATCTGAGCGTATAAAATCACGCGAAGTCAGCCGCGAATACCACGGTGTTGTCCACGGTATTGTTGCGCAGGATACTGGTACGGTGGACGCGCCGATTGGCAGGCATCCCGCCGACAGGAAAAAAATGTGCGTCACCGACAAAAACTCCCGTGACGCGGTAACACATTTTACGGTGCTTGAAAGGCCGGATGCTTTCACGCATATGCGCCTAAAACTGGAAACAGGCAGGACGCACCAGATACGCGTACACATGGCGTATATCGGGCATCCTGTTGCCGGGGACCCTGTCTATGGGCCAAAAAAGCCTGCTCTTCTTGGGGGGCAGTGCCTTCACGCGCGCGCGCTGGGGTTTGAGCATCCCGAAACCGGGGAGTATATGGAGTTCACAAGTATTTTGCCCGATTACTTCACAGCGTTTTTGAAAAAACACGGAGGAAGCATACATGAAGGCGTCTGATTTCACGGTACTAAGCGACCTGGACGGCACATTGATACAGCCTGACGGCATTATCCCGCAGCGTAATATTCAGGCCATCGGGCGATTTCAAAAGCGCGGCGGGCGTTTTGGGATTGCGACCGGGCGCTCCCCGATTGGGGTTATAGACATCGCGGAAAAGCTTAGCGTAACCGCACCGTGCATTTGCTTTAACGGCGGACTGCTGCGCGATTTTGCTACGGGTGAGACGCTGATGAGCATACTTTTGCCGGATGCCGCGAAAAATTATATCGAGTTTTTATTAAACTCAAAAATGCCCGCGGGGCTTGTGGTGATGACGCATGACCGCTATTGGGACATATCGGACAAGCCGGAGCTGGACACAGCGCAGGTTGAGGGCTACGCGCGGGCAAGATATGCGTCGAGCAGTAACGCGGTGCCGTGGCGCAGTATCACGGACCCATGGCACAAACTGCTGGCGGTCATCCTGCCGGAGCAGGGCGAAAGATGGATGCGGTACATAAAACAGTATGACACGCCCGGTGTTTATTTCACGTTTTCCGCGCCGCATTTGCTCGAGATGATACCGCTGGGCGTCAGTAAAGCCGCAGGCGTGCGGCATTTGATCGAAAAAACGGGGCTGCGCCGCGAATGTGTTGCCTGCATCGGGGATTATTACAACGACGCAGATATGATCGCGCTTGCGGGGATCGGCGCGGCGACCGCCGGTGCGCCGCAGGATATAAAAGCTACGGCGGATATTATTACCGGGCCGTATGAAAACGGCGCTGTTGCTGATTTAATCGAGCATATTGAACGCACATACGGATATTAGAATCTCGGAGGTCAGCATGGTCGTCAGCGCATCCCGCAGGACGGATATCCCGTCTTTTTACAGCCGGTGGTTTTTCCGGCGCATCAGTGAGGGCTTTGCCATGACGCGCAACCCATTCAACCCCGCGCAGGAAAGGCGCGTGCCGCTTTCCCCCGAGGATGTGGACTGCATAGTGTTCTGGACAAAGGACCCCGCCCCGATGATAGACCGGCTTGAGGAATTGGACAATTTGGGTTATGCATATTATTTCCAGTTTTCGCTAACGCCGTATGGCAGACAGCTTGAGCGGAACCTGCGCGCAAAAGAAGATATAATCGAAACATTCCGTGAGCTGAGCGGGCGGGTCGGGCGCAAGCGCGTGCTTTGGCGGTATGACCCGATAATCCTGAACAGCGAAATCGGCGCGGATTATCACACCGCGCAGTTCGAAAAGCTATGCGGGCTTCTGTCAGGGTTCACGGAGCGCGTGACAATCAGCTTTGTCAGCCTGTACGCTAAAATAAAGACAACGCAAATACGCGAAATATCGCCCGGGGAAAAAGAAAGCATCGCCGGGGAATTCGCGCGGATCGGGGCGGCGCATGGGATCGACGTGCGGTCCTGCTGTGAGGATCTTGCGCAATTTGGCATTGCCCCCGCCGCCTGTATTGATGGGGATTTAGTGCGGGAAATAACGGGAAGGCCGTATGAATTTAAGCGCGATACAGGACAGCGCGCGCATTGCCGCTGTATACAAAGCGTAGATATCGGCGCGTATAATACTTGCGGGAATGGATGTGTTTACTGTTACGCCAACCATAGCGCGGAATCCGTGGCGCGGAATATGGCGCGGCATGAGCCCGAGGGGCGTTTTTTGTTGTGTAGGAATTAGGAAGGGAAGAAGCAAGAAGTTATATTCCTACAAAGAGCGCAAATCTACAAAGGCAAGTAGGCACAAACCTAAAGTAGGGAACGACACCGGAAACGACCGCGCACGTAATTACAGCGGAAAAAGTCTTTGATTTCTTTTATTCCTAATACCTTTTTTCGCGTTCGAACCCTGGAGCCCGGCTCGGCTGGGTGATTGGGTGGATTATAGGGCAAAGC
>WRLS01000183.1 GCA_009776345.1 Oscillospiraceae bacterium
GTAAAAGCCCTTTTATGCCCTAACTATAAGCTCTACCTTTGTGCCGTAAGTTGTGGGCGATAGGCCCGACGCCCAAGGAAATGGCTTTGTTGCCGGTGATTGTGCCGCCGTTCATATAGAATTCGGCACTGCTTTCGATACTCACCCCGCCGCCGCCGCCGTTGGCATAGCCATCCGGATAAGCCGCTATGTTATTTTTGATTATGCCGCCGTTCATTTCAAATGTGCATCTGGGGGCAATCGCTACGCCGCCGCCCATAGATGCTAGGTTGCCGCTGATTTCGCCGCCGTTCATGATGAATTTGCCGCCATCGGTGGCAACGCGCACACCGCCGCCGTTGCCGTCATAACCTTCCGCTCTGGTCAAGGTTATGCCGTCGCCCATAATCAGCGTTCCTGCAATAACCTCGAAGTGCCTGATGTATTGAGCACCTACACCCGGCCTTTCGCCCACAGTCAGCGTTATCGGGACGCCGGATTTCAGCTCATAGGTTTCACCGGGGCCGATTATGTAGTCCCTGGTGTCGTTTTCCAGCAGGATTGTCGCCGGTTCGCCCAGTTCATTCGCCAGCGCGATTGCCGCTTTCAGCTCCTCGAGGTTGCTTACAGAGGTTGGGACGGTGACGACATCTGCCACGATCGTCAGTTCGATTGTGTCGGTGGCCGGCAAGTAGTATTTATTAGAGACTGCATCCGTTTCTTCATGTGTCGCGGTTATGGTGACTTTGCCGGCTTGGAGGGCCGTTACTTTGCCGTCGTCGGTAACTGCCGCGACAGCATCATTGTCGCCTTCGAATGTGACTTTGGTGAGATATGCGATGGCCTCTGCGGGGAATTTTGCGTAGATTGGCATACCGCCTTCGGCTTCGAGCCGGTAGGGTTCAGCTCCTACTTTCAGTTCGCCGGGATTGTTGGTTATTGCGAAGCCTTCTTGCGGCCAAGGTACTGCTGTAAATTCTATTATTTCTGAGCAGAGGGGGCCGCTTCTTTCTGCTGCTAGTATGTCGCCGATTGCTGTCCCGCGTATCTCCCCCGCCAGCACGAAGAATTCGTAATTCCTCCCTGCGTCACAAGACCGCACGTAAATTTTTTCTGTTAAGTAAGAGAGGGGGGTGTAGGAAGTTGTATCATCAAGGTTTTTTGATACCAAAGTATAGCCGTCCGCGGGGGCGCCGTCTTCGGGTTCATCCCAAGAAAATCTGACTTCACCCGCCTCGATCTGCTCTACTTTGAAGTTGCGCGGCGCGCTCGCCGGCACAACGCCGGAGGTCGGGGCTAAAACCGGGCCGCCGAAAGGTAGTACGGGGATGCAGCTGCAGTCGTCTTCGAGTTCGCCGCAGTCGAGGCAGTATTCGCAAATGCAGTCTGCTTCGGGTTCATCGCAGTCGGGGCATATGTCGGTGGAACCGGAAGTGCCGGTTGTGCAGTTGCAATCTTCGTTCAGGTATTTGCAGTCATTGCAGTAGGAGCCGGGATCACATTCGATACATTCACCGCAAATGCAACCCGCAAATCCGCACTCGGCACAATCGCCGCAAGTGCAATCCGCAAATCCGCAGTCGGCACAGTCGCCGCAACCGCCGCAACCGGAGATAGGGTTGCAATCAAGGCAATCTGTTTCGCCGCAATCGATTCCGCCGCAATTATCCGCGAATACCGCCAGCGGGAAAATCTGCCCGCTTATCGCCAGGGACAAAACCATCGCAAACGCGACCGCCCCGGCTATGATCCTTTTTGCCTGTTTACTGAGCTTTTTCATGGTGGACCCTCCTAAAATAATGTTGTATGTATGCCCGCCTGTGGTTGGGTTTAGCCGGTTGATGCGCTTTTTCATGATCGCTGCCTCCTTGTTTTGTGTTGTGGCTTTTGCTATCAAAAGGTATACGTTTTGATAGTTCACTCGAAATTTAGGTTTTCGGGTTTTTTTGTGCCGTTTTTTGCCTTGAAACCCCAACTATAAAAAAGTATACCTTTTTATAGTGCCGGTGGTTCGCTTTCTGATTTTAGTATAGCAGGCGATTTCTCCTTTGTCAGAAAGTTTGGCAGAATTGCCAAAGATGAACGGTTGTTTTAGTTTTTCTCTCCCTCCGGCGCTTTGCGCCACCTTCCTCAAAGAGGGAGGCTCATGTCCCCCTCACTGAGGGGGATGTCACGAAGTGACAGGGGGAGTGCAGCCTTGCTTTTGGTTCTGATTTCAGTATAGCGCATGATTTCGCCCTTGTCAGAAAGTTTGGCAGAATTGCCAAAGATGAACGGTTGTTTGTAAACAAAAAAACCGCCTATTCGCGATGAATAGGCGGTTTTTTTGCTGTCCTCTATGTATTCAGCCTAAAATCCTCTTTGATATCCTGCGCATTTCTGCGTACACACGCTGCTCGTCTATTGCTTTAAACTCCCGGTTTTCCATTACAACAGCGCCGTCTATAATTACGGTTTCGACTTCCGAGCCGTTGGCGGAGTAAATCAGCCCGGATACCAAATTGTTCTCCGGCTGTAAATGCGGGTGGTTCAGGTCCAAAATCGCAAGGTCGGCTTTCTTTCCCGGGGCAATTGAGCCTATATTTAAGCCGAGCGCCTTCGCGCCGTTGACCGTGCCGATTTTAAGCGCCATGCTTGCGGGGATGCTCTGCGCGTCCCTGTCCACGCCTTTATGGATGCAGGAAAGGGCGGCAAGCTCCAAAAACAGGTTCTGCCTGTTGTTGCTGGCGGCGCCGTCAGTCCCTGCGCATACATTCACACCGGCATTGAGAAGCTTTGTAACCGGCGAGAAACCATTGCCGAGCTTCATGTTGCTGACCGGGTTTGTCGCCACGCTTACATTTTTACTCCTAAAAATTTCGATGTCGCCGTCTGTCAAAAAAACGCAGTGGGCGGCGGTAGCGGGGACGTCGAATATCCCTGTTTCCGCAAGGTACTGCGCGGGCGTTTTCCCATGCTCTTTTAAGCAGTCGTCCACTTCTTTTTTTGATTCCGCCACATGGGTGTTTATGCCCAAGTTTTCTTTTTTCGCCAGATCCGCCAAATACTCCAGGAAATCCCGCCCGCAGGTATAAACCGCGTGCGGGGCAAGCCGAAAGCTGAACCTGCTGTTGCCCTTCATTGCTTCGCGCTCCGCGAAAAATTCATCCAGGCGGGAGCTTACATCGCTGTCGCCGCGTTTTTTGCCCATCAGCCCGCGTGTGACGACAACGCGCATCCCCGCCTCATCCACCGCCCGTGAAAACTGCCGCAGGAAATAATACATATCCATAAAGCAGGTGGTGCCGCTGCGTATCATTTCCATGCAGGAAAGCAGCGTTGCCCAATAAATATCATCCGCTTCCAGTTTGTCTTCGGCGGGGAAGATTTTACCAAAAAGCCACTCGTGGAACATTAAATCGTCCGCGTAGTTGCGCATTATGGACATAGCCGCGTGCGTATGGCAGTTTACAAGCCCGGGAATCACAAGCTTCCCCGCGCAGTTTATAATTTTCTCAGCGGCGAAGTTTTCGGGGGCTTTGCCGACAGCGGCGATTTCATCCCCGCAGATGTAGATATCGCCTTCGGCAACGGCAACATCGGGTTCGGTCAGGAGAAATTTCGCGTTTTTCAGATGCAGATCCATAATCCACTTCCCTTACTTTATAAATTTCCTCCCAGAGGGGCATCGCCAATACATTGGTGGGGAATTAAACCCAGATAGCGCGACGCTTTTTG
>WRLS01000184.1 GCA_009776345.1 Oscillospiraceae bacterium
CCCCGAAGAAAGCCTTCCCCGCGAGGATGACGGTAGCCGCTAACCCCCCCCCGCCATAAAACCGGGCATATTCGCCGCCGCTTATAACATTTGCACAGTCGATCATAAGCCCCGGAGTAGCTTTTACAATGCCGATATAATCCTGCGTGTTCACAGCGCGTGAGGTTTTGTAGATTTTCCCCTCAATCTCGCTTTCAAGCTCCTGTGATGTTTTGGGGTTCACACCGCCTTCGGCATCCTCGATATTGCGTACCGAGAGTTCCGCATGGGCATTGTCTAAAAATCTGTCAAGCCGTCCGGCGCGGATATTCCCGCCGCTTAGAATCGAGGTTTTTGCCGTTATCGCAGCCACCTGCAGCCCAGCTTCCGGCTGAACCCCGCAGATCCCGTCGCCAAAGGTGATTTCACCCGTTGCCCGGTTCAGCTCAAAGCTTTGCGCATCACAGCCCTGCGCGGAAAGGCAGATACACTCGTTCCAAATCCGCAGGAAAGGCCTCCCATCTTTTTCCCCGGCTAAAACCAGCTTCAGCTCATACAGGTTTGCGATGTCGATTTCCATTCGGTCACTTGCAAACCCGGTTGTAACGCCGAGCTGAAGAAGGTCATACGCATCTGTTTCCGTTATTGTGACAAGTATTTTCTTCCCCACATCGGGGAAGCTGCCAAACCGCTCTTTGTCAAAGCACACAACGCGCTGCCACGGGTGAGCGCCGGCTGTGACCTCGCACAGTGAATCTTCGTGCAAAACATGTTCAAACCAAAGGCTGTATCCGTCCCCTTCCTCCACCGCCACACAAATAACATCGTTTTCCCGCACATGGTAATCTACATTTAAAAACGGGCTTCCGTCAAATACAATTTCCAGCGATTGAGCACAGGTTTCGGTCTGCACCGTTTGCACGCAGTTTATGTGGATGCAGCCGATTTTAGGGCAGGCATCGTATTCGTTGCGCAAAAGCCTTGCCCGCAGATAATGGGCTTTCGGGAGTATGGGGTGGTTTTCCGGCGCATCTGTTTTGCCGTCAAGGTATAGACTGATAAAACCGCTTTTCAGGAACCCGCAGGTTGCATCCTGCCGCATAGCCGCCGCGTGCCACCGTTCACCGTCAAAAAACTCCCACGCAAGCTTCGACAGCTCAAGATCCCCCTCAAACGGATTGCGCGCCGCATGTATCGGGGATTCGGCGTAGAACCCGGTTTCCGCCGCAAGCTCACGCTCAAATCCGATGTATACTGTCTGCCCGGTTTTTTCCGCGGGTGTGAATAGCGGCGCATAACCGCCGTCAACGCCGGCTATGGGGGTCAGGTCGGTAAAAACGCCGCCCTTCTCCAAAAAGATAGCCTTAACATTGTTCAAAGCTTCCGCGCGGCTTTCCAGCGTTTCAAACACAATTTCCCCCGCGGCCAGCTTGGCGCCCCTTGCCATTGCCAGATTCTCGCCCGCCCCCCGGACGGCGGCAAGACACCGCGCCGCGCCCCGCTCGGGGACAAGCCCCAAAAGCTTCAGGTATTTCAGCCTGTGGGCCTCGCCTGTGGCGTCGGTGTAATAGTTTAGGGTATCTGTAAGCCACGCGAGGGTTTGCAGGGTTGTAACCCCGGGGTCGTGATCGTTAAAATCCGTCCAGCTGTCGGTATACATCGGTATACGGCTTCGGGCGCGCAAAACCAACTCTTCGTAGCTTAAATCATCGAGCTTGGGTACTTTCAGCATACGCTCAGACCTCCATTAACTGGCAATATACGATATGCTCCCCGTTAACAGCCATGGCAAACGGGCTTGTGATATGCCTGCCGATTTGATCGTCTACCGCATATTCCCTGTCTTCGTAAACGGCTGTCATGACAATCCTGTCTACCACAACGCCGGGATGCCTTATTTTCAGGAATGCGATCAACTGGTCGGTTGTGGGCAGGACCCCGATTTCCCAGCCTGTGCCGCCGAAGCCGCCGCACAGCGGGTCAATAAACTCGCGAATACTTTCCCCGCACTGTTTTTGCATATCGTAGGCATCCTCCATCCTTTCGGAATAAAGCCACAGGCGTGCCGACATCCGCACAAACCGCGGCTGCGTCAGGTTGAGTGTTTTGCCTTCGGGGATCATCCCGCTGCACCCGGTTAGTTTTTCCCTGATAGCCTCCTTCGCGCCGGAGAAAATATGACCGCCTTTTTCGTACTCATCTATCAGTATGGCGATGGTAAGCGCACCTTCTTGCGGCTCGCCTACAAGATTTATGCCGCTTAGGCATTTAATGCGGCGCACACCGCAGCTTACCTGTGAGATAATATCGAAATAATCCTGCCCGGTAACCGCCCTGCCCCGGGTGCGCATCATGTTGGAGATAATCACGGCCGAGGTTTTTTCGTTGAATCCGTCGTACCCGACATAAGAGGGAATAGGGTTTTTCACCTCGGAGATATATCGGATGGATGAAGCAAGGGATGATATATTGCCCGCGCCGACATTGGCTGCGGACCCTTGATAGGTTTGGTAAACCACCTTCACCGTCGGGCCATCCCCTTTGGTTGGATATGCCGCTAATACGCCCTTGTCAAATTGCGCCTGGCCTGCCGCAAGGTCGATATCATAAACCCGCCCCTGTTCCCCCCGCCGGGCCGACTGCCGCCAAAGCACCCAATTTTCGCCTTGCCCCCCGTCTTGCTCATTAACATAAACCTTTGCGGAAATCAGCCCCTGGTCTCTTAAGCTTATGCTCATATGCCCGCCGGTGCTGTCGCGATAGAATAATTGTGTTTGTGTGCGGGTGTTTTCAACCTTGGCCATATTCAGGTATACGCCTGTAATCATCGGGAGGTTGTAGCTTTTGTTTACCTTGTTGTGGTTGATAAGCCTGATCCAATATAATTGTCTGCCAAACAGCGCCTTGGGAGCGGCACTGCGGGGCACCATCATCAACATGGCGCCGGAGCTAAGCATCCCCGAAGTCCCATCGGCCATCTTCAGCGGCAGGAAGCCCGTGGGCGAGGAGTATTCAGCCGTCAGGTCCACGGGGTAATCCGTATTGTTTTCCAGTTTTAGATAAAGGCTAAGGGGCGCGCCCCACGGTGTTTGGGCAAACCCGAAATACAGGGCGGGTTTTTCACACTCCCTTGAATAAAACAGCGCAACATTCCTGCCCGCCCGAAACAGCCCGGTAACATCGGCTTCTTCAAAATTATTGCGGGTTATCGCCGCATCCGGCGTGCAGGGCGACTGTGCGTAGCTGTAGGCCAGGCGTATATTCTCAATTACCGGACAATGCTGCCGGCAAGGGATTTGGTATAGCCCATCGGAGCGCATCAGGCGAAAGCGCAGGCGCGGCTGCCCGCCCGCGTTTTCGGGCGCAAGCATATCCTGCGGTACAGTAAAGGATATCGAGATTTCGCCTTTCGCAGAGCCATTGAACAGCAGTGCCGCATGTTCTTCCTGAATCAGGCGTTTCCAGCCGGTTTCGCTTAGATATTCTGCTAATACATACCCCGCGCTAACATCTGAAATCTTGGGCTTAGGCATAGAGGCGGGGCGCTTCATGATGATTTTGTATTCCTCGGCAATCTCATACTCCGGCAAAAGCCGTTCAACTGTTTCAAAATCAAGCACAAAAGAAATTTGCGCCGCCGCCGCCCCTCCGGGGGAAAACTTTTTTTTTTTTTTTTTTACTTCCGCGGGAATTTTTCTTTGGGG
>WRLS01000185.1 GCA_009776345.1 Oscillospiraceae bacterium
GCGCCGCCTTTGGCGGCGCGCGGCGTATGCCGCGTCTTAAAAACAGTAAACTGTTTTTAAGTTGACCGGTTATAAAAAATCCCCGGGCGCATCCGGGGATTTTTTATAGAGGATGTGAACCGGGAATAAAAAGGGAGGAAAACGGATGTTATTGGATTACGGCAAAATCAACTACGCGAAGCTCCTGGACGGATATAACGCGCTGGTAACAGGCGGCGCGTCGGGCATCGGTAAGGCGACCGCCTTGCTTTATGCACGGCACGGCGCGGCTGTGGCGATCGCGGACATCGACACAGCGGGGGGCAAAGCCGCCGAGGCGGAGCTTAAGGCAATCAGCCCGGGAAGCTTCTTTATAGAGGCGGATATGGGCGATGCCGCTTCCATTGACGCAATGGCGGCAAAGGTCATAGAGAGGTTCCCGAGCATACAGGTTTTAGTCAACAACGCGGGGATCTGTGAGGAAGGCTGGCTGCTGGAGATGGGCATCGACGCGCTTGAGCGTATGTTCAAAGTAAATGTAATGGGCACTATTCGCTGCACACAGCAGATACTGCCGGCAATTATGGCGGACGGCGGCGGCAATATTGTAAATATCTCGTCGGATTACGCGCTGCGCGGCTGCCCCGGGGTGAGTATGTACGCCGCCACCAAAGGCGCGGTGCTGAGCTTTACGCGCTCTGTCGCGTATGAATTCAGCCGCTATGATATACGCGCCAACTGTATTTTGCCCGGGATGAGCATTGCCTCCCGCGGCGACGCGCACATCGAAAAATACGGCGAAGAGGCCGCCGCGCTGGATTTCTCCTACTTCCAGCCGATCAAGCGGCGGGGTCTTCCCGAGGACGTCGCCAACGCGGCGCTGTACTTAGGCTCCCAGCTTTCGCGGTTTTTGAACGGTGAGGCGCTGGAGGTAAACGGCGGCGGATATGCCCGCGCGC
This sequence comes from Oscillospiraceae bacterium, assembly GCA_009776345.1. Taxonomy (GTDB): domain Bacteria; phylum Bacillota; class Clostridia; order Oscillospirales; family Ruminococcaceae; genus WRAV01. Next base: position 939 of record WRLS01000185.1, read on the forward strand.
ACAAGCAAAGCTCCCGCCCGGACGAAAGCTTTAAACCTTTCTAGGAAAGAGGAGGAGGAAAACAAAAATGAGCTTGAACTACGCAAGGCTCCTTGAAGGCAAAAAGGTACTGATCACCTCAGGCGCGCATGGCATGGGCTTCGCGATCGCCAAAATCTTTGTAAAGCATGGCGCGGATGTGGCTGTCTGCGGGCGCTCGCCCTCGGGCGCGGACAGCGAGGCGGAGCTTAGAAAAACAAGCCCGGACAGCTTCTTTTTTAAGTGCGACGTATCTGTCCCCGAGCAGCTGGATGCCTTCTGTGCCGAGGCGCTCAGTCGTTTTGGCTACGTGGATGTCATCGTAAACAACGTGGGGATCAATATGCGCGAGCCGTCGCCGTCTATTTCATACGACAAATACGACCTTGTGCAGGACACCAATTTTAAGCCCATAATCCGCATAAACAACAACCTCCTGCCGACTTTGATAAAGCAGGGCAGGCCCGGCTCCCTCATACATATATCCACCGTACACGCCATTGCCACCGTGCCGCTTATGGGTTCTTACGTTGCGTCCAAGGGCGCAATGGGCGGGATGAACCGCCTTTTGGCGGTAGAGCTGGGCAGGTACGGCATACGCTCGAATGTAGTCGCGCCCGGCGGCATCTACACCGGTCCCGGCTACAATATGGTGGTGGACTGGATGAAGGAAAACCCCGGCAAATCCTATAAGCAAGAAGTCGTAGCCAATATGCCCGCGGACCCGCTGCACGGCGACGGGTCACTTAGCGGCGGGAGCGGCAGGGCGGAGGATATCGCGCACGCCTGTTTGTTCTTTGCCTCGGACATGAGCAGCTATATTTCCGGGATGCATCTTATGGTAGACGGCGGTGCAAGCTACCAGGCGCATAAAGTGCGCGAGATGATATGGCCGGAGAATTACGAGGAAATGGTGCGGGAATTCCGTATGTCGTTCCCTTATCCCGAACCGGGCGACGCAATCATCGAGAATACATCCTACAAAAACCCGATGATGCCGCCGCCGGTTAAATCATAATACAGAAAGGGTGCTGAAATTTGAGCGATCTCATCAACAGGAAATACGACCTGCTAATCAAGGGCGGCCATGTGATCGACCCTGCAAACGGCATTGACGAAATTATGGATGTTGCGGTCTGCGGCAAAACAATCGCCGCCGTGGGCAAAAACATACCGGAAGACACCGCCGGGATGGTAGCGGACGCCGCAGGCCTGTATGTTACCCCGGGCATTATAGATATCCATGCCCATGTCTATCCGCTGCTTCCAACGCCTGAAAAAAGCCTTGTCACCGTGGACCCTGAGGCGCATCTCTTCCTTTCCGGCGTTACCACCGCCGTGGACTGCGGTACTACGGGGATTAGGGATTTCGTCGATTTCAAGCAGTCTGTAATCGACCAATGCCCCGTGCGCATACTCTCTCTTATCAACATCGCGCAGGACGGCATGGTGTATATGCCCTCCGAGCAGAATATCCGCGAGTTCACGCCGGAAATATGCGCCGAGTATGTAAAGGCCTATCCCGATGTATTAGTAGGAATAAAAACCGCGCATTACTGGACAGGCAAGCCCTTTGACGAGCTGCATCCGCCGTGGGCTTCCGTGGACGCGGCGAGGAAAGCGGGCGAGCTTGCCGGTGTCCCCGTGTTCTACGACTTCGCGCCTACAGGCTCCGAGCGTACATACGAGGAGATGGTAATGAGCAGGATGCGCCCGGGAGATTTCCACACCCATGTTTATGCCCAGCATATCCCCACGTTGGACGAAAACGGCAAGGTATTTGATTATATGTGGAAGGCAAGGGAGCGCGGCGTGCTGTTTGATTTAGGGCATGGCGGCGGCAGCTTCTGGTACCGCAACGCGGTAAGATGCATGGAGCAGGGCTTCTACCCCGACACAATTTCCACCGACCTCCATATGCACAATATCTACAAAGCGGTTTTCTCCATGATATATTGTATGTCAAAAGTATTGTGCATGGGTATGCCGCTGGCTGAGGTAATCGACCGCTCCACGCGCCTGCCCGCGAAATATATCGGCAGGCCGGAGCTTGGCACGCTTACAGCAGGCGCCTGTGCCGACATTGCGGTTATAGAGCAGCTTACCGGAAAATTCGGCTACACGGACAACGGCAACACGCGCATAGACGGCGACAAGCGCCTGCAATGCGTGATGACAGTGCGGCAAGGTAAAGTAGCCTACGACCTGAACGGCATGACCATGCCATTGTGGAACGAAGCCGGCCCGGAATATTGGGACCGCCCCTGCCGCGTCAACGGCGATATGTACAGGCTGGAAGGCGCGAAGTAGCGGCGCGGAGCGCCGCAGGATTGAGGTTTTAGGTTATAGGTTTTAGGAAGGGAAGAAAATTGATGCAACGTCCTTTTCCTGAAACCTTGTTTCTTGAAACCTGGCGAAGGCGCAACCCCCGCCGCCTGCGGGCGGCACCCCCTTCGTGCGCGAAGGGGGCAGGGATGGGCGCATACGCGCCACCCCTCCAAGGAGGGGAATTTCGGGCGGCAGGTTGCCGCCCCTACGGAATAACATGTTTTTTCGTGTAGGGGCGGGGTTCCATCCCCGCCCGTCAAAGCGAATCGATTATCCTACGGGCGACCGCGAGGGTCGCCCCTACGATGCAATATTATGTTGTGCCGTAGGGCGTGACGACCCGGCACGCCGTTATCTTGCCCCCTTCGCGCACGAAGGGGGCGGCACGAAGTGC
>WRLS01000186.1 GCA_009776345.1 Oscillospiraceae bacterium
GCAAGCACTTTCGACGGCCATGCGGCCCCTTTTGTTTTCGGGGCCTCTTATCATAATAATATCACTCCGCGCCGGAAAAGTCAAACATTTGTGAAAATGGTTGCGGGATAATTCGTAGCAAAATTCGTAGCACACACCATAAATCAGCTAAAAATAGAGCCACCCGACCAAAAGAAAAACCCCCACAAACCGCATGGCTGTGAGGGTTTTTGGTGCAAGCGGGTTACGAGGCTCGAACTCGCTACCTCCACCTTGGCAAGGTGGCGCTCTACCGGATGAGCTAAACCCGCATGGCATATAAAATGCCTCCAGCCGGAATTGAACCGGCGACACGTGGATTTTCAGTCCACTGCTCTACCAACTGAGCTACAGAGGCGCAGTGGAGCTTTACTTAAAAAAGTGCAAGCTTCTCACTGAAAAAATGGCGACCCGGAAGGGACTCGAACCCTCGACCTCTAGCGTGACAGGCTAGCGTTCTAACCAACTGAACTACCGGGCCGTGTATATGGGAACAACAGGGCTCGAACCTGTGACCCCCTGCTTGTAAGGCAGGTGCTCTCCCAGCTGAGCTATGCTCCCAAGCTTACAACGTGTTTTATTATACAATAGGACAAAGTTATTGTCAATACATTTCTTTAAAAATTGTTTTATTTTGTTTGGCTCCGGCGCACTGCCTCATCGGCAGCGCGCCGGTTGTATCTTTTTATGCAAACGGGTTTTCGGTAGGATAGGGCAAAGCCGCCGGGCGGTTGTAGGAAATTTCCGGCACCCCTAAAAACGCGAATACATCAAACAGCTTTTTGCCCACGTGCCCAAACGCCACAGCGCCATGGTGCGGGTATTGACCGGCGATCAGGACATGGCGGTAGAACCTGCCCATCTCTTTTATCGCGACAACACCGATGCCGCCGAAGGAGCGCGTCGCGACAGGCAAAACTTCACCCTGCGCGATGTAGGAACGCAGCCCGCCGCCCGCTGTGCCCTGCAGGCGGAAGAAGGTCATCTTGCCCGGGATGATATCGCCTTCAAGGGTCCCGCGCGTGATATTCGGCTCTTTGCCCGGCTCAAGCAGGCGGTACATTATAAGCTGGTGCTTAAGCTCGCCTTTGGAAAGCTTGCACATCGGCGTGTTTCCGCAGTGGAAGCCCATGAACACATCGCTTAATTTATAATCAAATTTGCCTTTTATATCGCTTTCATACATATCCACGGGTACGGTGTTGTTGATATCAAGCAGCGTGACCGGCTCGCCGCTTACACAGATACCGATGTATTCGGACAGCGTGCCGTAAATATCCACTTCGCAGGATACGGGGATGCCGCGCGCGGTCAGGCGGGAGTTTACATAGCATGGGACAAAGCCGAATTCGGTCTGGAACGCCGGCCAGCATTTATTCGCGAAGGCTATGTATTCGCGCGCGCCTTTATTCTGCTCCGCAAGGTCAAGCAGCGTAAGCTCAAATTGCGCCAGCTTTGGCAGGATGCCGGACATTTTGCCGCCCCCGCCAAGCTCTTTTTCCATGTCGGCGATGACTGCCGGGATGCGCGGGTCGTTTTCACGCGCCTTATATGCGACAAGCAGGTCAAGCTCCGAATTTTCCATGATCTCAACGCCCAAGTCAAACAGCGCTTTTATGGGCGCGTTGCACGCCATAAAATCCTGCGGGCGCGGGCCGTAGGTTAGAATCTTCAGCTTTTTAATGCCGATAAGCGCCCTTGCCACGGGGACAAAGTCCGCGATCATCCCGGCAACCTCCTCCGGTGTGCCGACGGGATATTCGGGGATGAAGGCCTTTATATTGCGCAGCCCTAAATTATAAGAGCAGTTGAGCATCCCGCAGTAGGCATCGCCGCGCCCGTTTATCAGCGTGTCCGCGCTGTCCTCGGCGGCGGCGATAAACATGGTGGGACCGCAGAATTTCTGCGCGATCAAGGTTTCCGGGGTCTCCGGCCCGAAATTCCCGAGGAATACCACCAGCGCGTTTACGCCCGCGCGGTTTACATCCTCGACGGCTTTTAACATATCGGCTTCGTTTTCAACAGTGATTTTACATTCGTAGATATCCCCTGCCGCCTTCGCAACCGCGGCGCGGCGGCTGGCGGAAAGCTCTATCGGGAAGCAGTCGCGGCTGACGGATATAATGCCGAGTTTTACTGTTGGGATGTTTTGCATACTAATCGCCTCCTCGTATTATTTCTCGTTTAATTTTATCACACTTGGGGCTTGAAGGCAAATAAAAAAGTAAGGGCGGTGATTTGCCGCCCGAAATTCCCTCCTTGGAGGGGTGGCGCGAAGCGCCGGGGTGGTTTTAACGAGATTTTATCTTCGGTTATTTTTCACCGCTCATGCCGCGGGGGCAGTTACTTTGCAACGCGGCAAAGTAACCAAAACGCGCCGGGGAGACCCCGGACCCCCATTTCAACAAATCGCATAGCTTCATGCCTTTCATCGCGCACGTCATAAGCATAGTTCTATAATCCGCCCAATCGCTCAGCCGAGCCGAGCTCCAGGTCTCGAACGCGGAAAAAGGTATTTGGAATAAAAGAAATCAAAGACTTTTTCCGCTGTTATTACGTGCGCGGGCGCTTCCGGTGTCATTCCCTACTTTGGGTTTACGCTGTTAATTTTCTTGATAAATGAAGTAAAAAGAGAATAGAAAAGGCGAAATAAAGAAGAAAGCGTAAAATAGAATGCAAAAAAGCACTCCTAAAGAGCGCGCAAAAAAAGGTGTACCTTTTGATAGTGCGTGTGTATAAATCATTGTACACAAAAATTAACGGTATTGCAAGCGATTTTTAAGATTCCTCACAATATTTTTACAAAACCCCGGTAAATCCGGGGTTTTTGCATTGCCGTCGCGGCTACTATCAAAAGGTACACCTTTTGATAGTAGCGTTATGTTAGGGCAACACAATTTAAAATAGAGGTGGTACTTATGGCAAAGCTAATAAGCAATATCAGATACAGCAGTTGACGCAAATTATCGCGCCGGAGAATATGCGGAAAAATTCGGATAAGCCAAGAGGAGATGTTCAAAGTTGAACAACAGCAAAGTTAAAACAAGACCTGTTTTGCCGCCGGAGTATCAAAAAATATTTGATGACCATTATAAGGATAACCGCGAGGGAAAGGGCATTATGGCTTTTCTTTCGCAGAAAATGGACACGTGGATGCACAGGAAAGTTGCACAAAGTATGTTCAGCGGCAATACAGTATTGGAAATAGGTGCCGGGACGCTTAACCAGCTAAAATATGAACTGCCTGCACATCCCGTTTATGACATCGTGGAGCCTTTCAAAAAGTTATATGCGGATTCCCCATATCTTTCCAAAATATGGGCTGTATATGATGACATATCTCAAATCCCTAAAGAAAACAAGTACGATAGAATAATATCCATTGCAGCATATGAACACATCCTTAATCTATCCGAAGCCCTCGAACACACCACGTCCCTGTTAAGTCCCGGCCCCCCGGGGGGGGGGGGGGCGCTGTTTTTTGTATTCTTTTTGGAGGGGCTTTCTCTTTTTACCGGGGTGGGGATTGGGATTACGGGGTTGGTGGCCC
>WRLS01000187.1 GCA_009776345.1 Oscillospiraceae bacterium
AGCAAAGAAAAACGCGGCTCAGGTGGCTGGGGGCCGCTGCCCCCGCTCGCCCCCTAAGACCCCCCGCGACCCCCCGCAGAGGCTGTAGAAGCCACACTTGCCAGAACGACAGACCAAGTACAACCAACACGCATCATCTGCCGTCCGCTTTCGCCTTGCGAGGCTCAAATGCTGGGCGCGGGGAAAAAGATATAAAGTAAAAAGAAATAGATATTTTTCCCCGCTTATTAAACCTTCAGTTAGCGTTGTAGTTTTGTGTCACACTGAAGGGAAGAAACTTATTGCTTCTTACCTTCTCGCCTTTGTAGCTATATTTTAACCCTACATTAACTTTTGCTATATTTATTATTCTGTAATAATATGATAAAATATAATTATCATCGGTATTATGATTATTAAAGGGGTCTGTAGCCTGTTATGAAAATCGCGCTGTTTACCGAAACCTATGTGCCCGATATAAACGGTGTCGCCATGCACGTTAAAACACTGCGCCTGGGGCTTGAGGCGATGGGGCATGAGGTGCTTGTGATCTGCGCCGACAAGCACTGCAAACACCATTATATTCAAGACGGCGTGCTGCGCTGCCCGTCTATCGAGGTCAAGCGGTTTTACGGCTTTGGCGCGGCGGCGCCGTACAGCCGCCGCCGCCTGAAGCTCGTGCGGGAATTCGGCCCGGATATAATCCATATCCACCATGAATTCGGGATCGGGCTTTCGGGCATCATGTACGCGAAGCTTTACAAAAAGCCGCTGGTATACACGCTACACACAATGTACGACGATTATGTTGCCTATGTTACCGGGGGGGCGTTTTTGGGGGCGGCGCGAAAAATCTCCCATAAATACGAGCGCTTTATCGCGCGCCGCGCCACTGTGCTTACAGGCCCCAGCCGTAAATGCGGCGAATACTTCCGGCGCATCGGGGTGGAAAAGGAAGTTAACGTGATCCCCAATTCCGCCGATTTAGAGCTTTTCGACTATGCAAAAATCTCAAACGCGCAAAAGGCCGGGCTGCGGGAAAAGCTGAATATACCGGAAAACCGCACTGCCGCCTGTTGGGCGGGGCGCATGGGCAAGGAAAAAAGCGTGGACACCCTGCTGGAATACTGGGCGCAGTGTTTTTGCGGGGACGAAAGCTTTCACCTGCTGCTGATGGGCGACGGTCCCTGCCGCGCGGAGCTTGAGGCGCTGGCGGAAAAGCTCGGCATACGCGGCAATGTCACCTTCACGGGGATGATCGCAAACCATGACCTTCCGCCATATTACGCGATAAGCGATGTGTTTGTGTCGGCCTCGCTTTCGGAGATGAATTCGATTTCCATGCTGGAGGGGATGGCGTGCGGGCTCCCCGTGATGCAGCGCTACGACGAGCTGAACGCCGACCAGATACTCAGCGGCGTAAACGGCTGCCTTTTCCACACCGCGGAGGAGCTGGAAAGCGAGCTTCGCAAGCTCCGCCGTCACACGCCGGAAAAGCTGGCGGAGCTAAAGCAGCAGGTGCGCGCGTCTGTAGTGAACAGGGGCTGTACGGACCTGGCGGGGTATATGTTTAAGGTTTATGAGAAGGCGCAGAGCAGGAATTAGAAAATTATTATTTTGGGGGTTATAAAATGACAAAAGAACGGCAGCTGTATAACCGCTGGCTGGAAGCGGTAGAGGGGGACAGCGCGTATCTGTCCGAGCTAAAGGCAATCGAAAACGATGAAACTGAAATCGGCGACCGTTTTTACCGGGACCTGGAATTCGGCACGGCGGGCCTGCGCGGGGTTCTGGGGCTTGGCACAAACCGGATGAATGTCTTTACCGTGCGCCGCGTAACACAGGGCTTTTCGATGTATCTTAAAGAGATTAAAGCAAGCCCCTGCGTCGCGATAGCGTATGACAGCCGGATAAACTCCGCCCTTTTCGCCCGGGAAGCCGCCTGTGTGTTTGCGGCAAACGGCATAAAGGCGTGGCTTTACAGGGAGCTTATGCCGACCCCCGCGCTGTCCTACGCGGTAAGGGAGCTTGGCTGTGACGCGGGCGTGGTCGTAACGGCAAGCCACAACCCCGCCAAGTACAACGGCTACAAAACTTACGGGAGCGACGGCTGCCAGATCGGCCCTATTGAGGCCGCCCGAATCCTTGCGCTGACGGATACGGTCGATTATTTCAGCGGCGTCAGCCGCATGGACCTCAGCGAAGCTTTAGCGTCCGGTATGGCAGAGTATATCCCGGACGAGTTTATAGAAAAATATATCAGCCGCGTTTTTGACGAGGCAATCCGCCCCGAGGTTTGCGCGAAGGCGGGGCTGAAGCTCGTGTACACGCCGCTTAACGGTGCGGGGCGGCGCTGTGTAACGGCGGTCTTGAATCGGCTTGGCGTAAAAGATGTATCTATTGTAAAAGAGCAGGAAATGCCGGACGGCAATTTCCCGACCTGCCCGTACCCAAACCCGGAAATCCGTGAGGCGTTGGATTTAGGGCTGAAGCTCTGCGAAGAGAGCGGCGCGGATATGCTGCTGGCAACCGACCCGGACGCCGACCGCGTTGCAGTTGCCGTAAAGCAAACCGGCGGCGGGTACAGGATCCTGACCGGGAATGAGGCGGGAGTGCTGCTGCTGGACTATATCGCGCGCGCGCGGAAAGAAAAAGGCACGCTCCCGAAAAAACCCATTGCGGTAAAATCAATCGTATCCTCAAAACTGGCGGACGCGGTTGCGGGGCAGTACGGCGTTGAGCTCATCGACGTTTTAACCGGCTTTAAGTTTATCGGCGAGGTGATTTTGGGCCTGGAGGAAAAAGGCGAAGAAGACCGCTTTATCTTCGGTTTTGAGGAGAGCTGCGGGTATCTTTCCGGCCCCTTTGTGCGGGACAAGGACGCGGTGAACGCCTCGCTCCTGCTCGTTGAGATGGCGTCGGCTTATAAGCCGGAGGGCAGGACGCTCTGCGATCGGCTTGATGAAATTTATAAAAAGCACGGCGTTTATGTAAACCATGTGTCCAACTTTGCGTTTGAGGGCGCGGACGGCATGGCAGAGATGGCGGCGATTATGAAAAACCTGCGGGATAACCCGCCGGTAAAAATCGCGGGGGCGGAGGTTATATACACGGCGGATTACAGCTCGTCAATCCGCACGGAAAACGGTTCGCAAAGCAAGATCACGCTTCCGCCGTCAAATGTGCTTGAATATGGCCTTTCGGATGGCTGCACAGTTATCGTGCGCCCTTCCGGTACTGAGCCGAAAATCAAGATATACTACTCCTTCGTGGCAAAAACGCATGAGGAAACCGAAAAGATGAAAGCGGATTACTGCGATTTCTGCGAGCGGATGATTGGAATCCAATAGCACTGTAGGGCGGGGGCTGGACCACCGCCGTGAATTCCCCTCCTTGGAGGGGTGGCAGGTGGCACGGAGCGCCGCAGGTTTTAGGATTTAGGTTATAGGTTTTAGGGTAGGGGGGGGAATCTGGCGCCCGAAATCACCCAAACAACCTTTTTCGGACATTCTATGCCCCCCTCGCGCCCCCAGGG
>WRLS01000188.1 GCA_009776345.1 Oscillospiraceae bacterium
AGTAACAGCCCCCGCGGCTTGAGCGGTGAAAAATAACCGAAGATGAAATCGTGTTATAAACCACCCCGGCGGCCTTCGGCAGGATTTAGGTTTTAGGATTGAGGATTTAGGAAGGAAAAAAATTGTCGTGTCGTCCTTTTCCTAAAACCTAAAACCTATATCCTAAAACCTGCGGCGCTCCGCGCCGCCAGCCACCCCTCCAAGGAGGGGAATTTGCGGGCGGCAGATTGCCGCCCCTACAATGCAATTTTGATGATTGTCCTGTAATTTCGGGACGCCCGGCGTCGCTCCCTACTTTTGCTTTGCGCCCACTTGCCTTTGTTGCTTTGTCCCTTTTGCAGTTTATACGTCCAATGCAATCTTCGCAATCCTCTCAAACCTGCGGTGCAGTACGGAGCGGCCGGGCGGTATTTCATGCAGCGCGGCAAGCTCCCGCAGGGACAGGTCCGGGTTTTCCAGGCGCAGCGCGGCGGTTTCCCGCAGCTCCGGCGGCAGGCTGTCAAGCCCGCGTGAACTTGCGATGCGCGTGATATCCGCGATTTGCCCCGCCGCCGCGCTTACGGTTTTGTCTATGTTCGCGGTTTCGCAGTTTGTCACCCTGTTGGCGCGGTTGCGCACTTCTTTTATCATCTCCGCGTCAATTAGCGCCAGGCTGGCTTTTGTCGCGCCCATAAGCGTCAGAAGGTCGCAGATGCGGCTGCGGTCCTTGTAATAGACAAGGACCGTTCCCCGCCGCCCCCGCAGTTTTGCCCCGGGGATGATGTTTTCCAACAAGTCAAAAAGCTCACCGGCGGTTTTCCCGCTCCTTGCCGCAAATTCAAGGTGGCAGTTTTTTTCGGGGCCGGTTATGCTGCCGCCGCAAAGAAACGCCCCCGCTAAAAAAGCGCCGATATCCGCCCGGGTTTTCAGGCAGGAGCGATCGGTGGTGTACTGCGGCGGCGAGAAAACCGCGTCGGATTTACCGGTAAGCCGGGATGTGAACACGCCCCGGTTTTCCCGGGTTTCCGCTTTCACACCGGCGCCGAAAACCCGCCTCGCGAATTTATCCATCAGCACAGAAGCCTCCGGGAATTCTGTCTTGAACACGATTTCCCCTGTGTCCATGCGTTTCAGCAGCATAAAGAAGCCCTGTGCGCCGGGATTGTAACGGCGCATATTCCCGGCGATTTCCTGTTTTACGGCAAGGGAAAATGACATAGTAGCTACACCAAAAAAGCCTTAAAAGCCAAATACGTGTTGTAAACATCAATTTTGCTGACAGTTTCCATCGGCGCGTGCATGGACAGCACCGGCACGCCTATATCCACGGTATCGGCGCCCAGGCGGGAAATAAAGCTCGCGACTGTGCCGCCGCCGCCTTGATCCACTTTGCCCAGCTCGCCTGTCTGCCATATAACCCCGGCGCTGTCCAGCATCATGCGGATCTCGCCCATAAACTTCGCATCGGTGTCGTTAGTGGAGCTTTTGCCCCCGCCGCCCGTATACTTCATAATGCACGCGCCGTAGCCCAAAAAGGCGTTGTTGCGCTTGTCGGAAACATCGGGGAAGCTCGGGTCAAAGGCACAGGTTACATCCGCACTTAGGCATTTTGAGTTTGCAAGCACTGTCCTGCCCTCTATGCCGTGCGGTTTTGCAAGGTCGGCTATAAAATATTCCAGGAAATACGCGTCCAGGCCGGTTTTCCCCTTCGAGCCTGTTTCTTCCTTATCCGCGAAAACATTTACCCAGGTGTATTCGGGGCTAGTTGCCTCCAGCGACGCCATCAATGAAGTATAGGCGCAGACCCTGTCGTCGTGGCCGTAAGCGCCGATCATTGACCTGTCCAGCCCGATATCCCGCGCCTTGCCCGCCGGGACAAGTGAAAGCTCCGCGGATTGGAAGTCGTCCTCGATAATCCCGTATTTTTCGTTGAGCAGCTTCATGACATTAAGCTTGACTTTATCGGAAATTTTCTCGTCCCTAATCGGCAGAGAGCCGATCAGCACATTAAGCTCCTCGCCCTTTATGCCGTCCTTAAGCTTGCGCTCGCTTTGGTCCTTTGCGAGATGCGGGAGCAAATCATTGATTGTGAAAACAGGCTCGCTTTCACATTCGCCGATGCTGACCGTGACAGCAGTGCCGTCTTTTCGGATCACTTCGCCGTGCAGCGCCAAAGGTATCGCCGCCCACTGGTATTTACGGACGCCGCCGTAATAATGCGTTTTAAACAGCGCAAGCTCGCTGTCCTCATAAAGCGGGTTCGGTTTCAGGTCCAGGCGCGGGGAATCCACATGGCTTGCCACTATGCGCACGCCGTCAGACAGCGGCCTTTTCCCGACAGCCGCGAACACCAGCGCCTTTCCCCGTATGCTTTGGTAGACCTTGTCGCCCGCTGTATACTTTTTCGCGGGGTCGAAGGGGACAAAGCCGTTTTCCTCCAGTATCCCAATAGTGGCTTTTACGGCTTCGCTTTCGGTTTTTGCCTTGTCCAAAAACTCCATGTAGGGGGCGCAGAAGCCAAACGCCCCGGCGATTTCATCCTCCCCCATTCGCAGGCCGCCGTTTTTAGGGTTTCTAAGCAGTTTTTCCTTTAGCAGCTCCGCCGCGGTTTTTTCGGTTTTTTCCATTGCACATTCCCCTTTTTACATTATTTGATATAGCCTTTGGTATATTTCCTGTGTATCCAAAACTTTTTTAACATAGCGCGCGGTGTCCCCGAATGGGATATTTTGCACATTTTCCCCGTCCGGGGAAAGTGCGGTGTTCGCCAACCAGCTTTTTACACTGCCCCAGCCGGCGTGATACGCGCACAGCGCGTTTTCATCCGTGCCGAACTCATCAAGCAAAAGCCGCAGTAAAGCCGTGCCGTAGCGTATGTTTTCCTCTATATCATACATCGAGGAAAAATCCCCGCCTTTTTCCCTTAAACGGAACGCGACCCATTCGTAAGTTTCCTCCATAATCTGCATAAGCCCGCGCGCGCCCACACGGGACCGGGCATCCGGGCGAAACCCCGATTCCGTGCGGATAACGGCATACACAAGGGATACGGGCAGGTTATTGCGCGCCGCCTCCCGCGTTACGGTTTCCTCATAGCGGATGGGATAGGCGTACAGCATATAAAAACGCTCGGCGCGGCTGTAAAGCACGGCACAGGCCGCAGCCGCCAGCCCGATTACCAGCAGCCGCCTTAATAAATAGACCGGCCGCCGCCGTTTTTTTCTCATGTGGCCGCGTTTCCTTTCCTTATTTCGTAATTAAAACACCCGGATTCAAAGCGTAACCGCTTTGAATCCACCCTCTTTAAAAAAGAGGGTACGTCCTACGGTTGTTTTGCGCTTTTTATACGAAAGAATAAATCTTGTTGTAGCCTTACCCTCTTTTATAAAGAGGGTGGCACCGTGACGACTTGTTCGTCGCGGTGACGGGTGTTTTGCCTTCGGCAGGATTTAGGTTTTAGGTTATAGGATTTAGGGTAGGGCGGGGGGCCTCGCCCCCCC
>WRLS01000189.1 GCA_009776345.1 Oscillospiraceae bacterium
AACACGATTTCATCTTCGGTTATTTTTCACCGCTCAAGCCGCGGGGGCTGTTACTTTGCAACGCGGCAAAGTAACCAAAACGCGCCGGGGAGACCCCGAACCCCCATTTCGACAAGCCGCATAGCCTTGTGCCTTCCATCGCGCACGTCAAAAGCTTTGTCCTATAATCCGCCCAATCGCTCAGCCGAGCCGAGCTCCAGGTCTCGAACGCGGAAAAAGGAATTATGAATAAAAGAAATCAAAGACTTTTTCCGCTGTTATTACGTGCGCGGGCGCTTCCGGGCGTCGCTCTTTCCTTTAGGTTTGCGCCTACTTGCCTTTGTAGCTTATTCCCTTACTTGGAGGGGTGGCTGGCGTAGCCTAACGGGGTGGTTCTTAATAACCGCAAAGCTTGTATTATTTGGTGATAAACGCAGCCTCATTACGCGGCCGCTTATCTATAATACTTTTAGTAAAAATCAGAAAGGAAGTACAGCCATGAAAAAGAACATCCCCTATCGCATCCAGTTATCACAGGAGCAGGTCCCGTCACAATGGTATAACCTGCGCGCGGATATGCCGGTATCCCACGACCCTTACCTGCATCCCGGCACACTGAAGCCCCTGGTCGCCGAAGACCTCTACCCGATTTTCTGCAAGAAGCTCGTTGAGCAGGAGCTGGACGAAACCACGCGCTTTTTTGACATCCCCGACGAAGTGCGCGAAATCTACAAGGTCTACCGCCCCGCGCCGCTTTGCCGCGCATACAACCTTGAGAAAAAGCTCGGCACGCCCGCCCGAATCTATTACAAATACGAGGGCAACAACACCAGCGGCAGCCACAAGCTCAACTCCGCCGTCGCGCAGGCGTACTACGCGAAGGAGCAGGGGCTGAAGGGCCTTACCACCGAAACAGGCGCGGGGCAATGGGGCACAGCGCTTGCGGAAGCGTGCAACTACTTTGACCTACCGCTGATTGTCTATATGGTAAAGGTATCCTCCGAGCAGAAGCCGTACCGCAAAGCCGTGATGGAAACCTTTAACGCATCAGTCGTCCCCAGCCCCAGCGAAACCACAGACATCGGCAAAAAGATACTGGCGGAAAACCCCGGCACAGGCGGGAGCCTTGGCTGCGCGATATCCGAAGCAATAGAAACCGCCGCAAAAACCGAAGGCTACCGCTATGTCCTCGGCTCCGTGATGAACCAGGTGCTGCTGCATCAATCCATCATCGGGCTGGAAGCATACGAAGCGCTTGAAATGGTGGACGAATACCCGGATATCGTAATCGGGTGCGCGGGCGGCGGCTCCAACCTCGGCGGGCTTATTGCGCCGTTCATGCGTGATAAGCTAACCGGCAAGGCAAACCCCAGGATCGTCGCGGTCGAACCGGCATCCTGCCCCAGCTTCACTCGCGGCAAATTCGCCTATGACTTCTGCGACACCGGCAAGGTAACGCCATTCGCGAAGATGTACACAGTGGGCGGCGGTTTCATCCCGTCACCGAGCCACGCGGGCGGTCTGCGCTTCCACGGTATGTCCCCGGTCCTGTCAAAGCTTTATCACGACGGCCACATGGAAGCCGTTGCGCGCGAACAGAGCAAGGTCTTTGAGGCGGCGGTGCAGTTCGCGAAATACGAAACCATCCTGCCCGCCCCGGAATCCGCCCACGCCATCTACGAGGCAATGGAAGAAGCCAAGCGCTGCAAAGAAACCGGCGAAGAAAAAGTCATCCTGTTCGGGCTGAGCGGCACCGGCTATTTCGATATGTCGGCGTATATGTCCTACAAAAACGGCACAATGACCGACTTTATCCCAACGGATGAGGACCTGGAGCGGAGCTTTGCGACGTTGCCGAAGGTTCAGTAGGAGTATTATCATTAGCAGAATTATCATTTTGCGCGGATGAATCAGAGGATGCGGCAATGCCCCCGGCAGCTTTCTTGCGGGCGGCTTCGAGCAGCCGCGCTGACGCAATTGTAGACAGCGTATCCCCAAGCTGCATAAACACAGAAGAAAGCAAGGCGATTTCCTCTGTTGTGCGGCCTTCCGCCAGAGCCGCCCCCGCCGCCGTTATAGAAAAGGCGAGCCTTTCCCCTTTCCCGCACACAAAACCCGCCCCCTGTCATATAAGCTGTGATACAGTTTATGATGGGGGGCGGGGTGGTGATTATTTGTGAAGATTTTACAATTACGAGTTTCTTCCCTTATTTGTATATCATGTGTTTTTCCTATAATGAAAAAGGGCGCTGCATAATAGCAACGCTGAAACCCTGTCGGGGCGGCTACCCATATTGCCCCCAGGCTTTTCAAACTTATTGTATATATACCTTATCATACAAACGCCGGGTTGTCAAGCATTTTTGTAAAAAAATTTGAAAAACGGAGATTTTGCCTGTTATTTGCGGGAGAAGGATTATTACGGGCGATTTTCGGGTTTTACAGCGGGGCGGGGTTTTGGTATGCTTGCAGCAGGAATTTAGGCTTTAGGATTGAGGTTTGAGGAAGGGAAGAAATTTGCCGTACCGTCCTTTTCCTAAAACCTAAAACCTAAATCCTAAAACCTGCACGCAGCGCTGGAGGCATTTTGTATGATATCATTAAACAGCATCGGCAAAACCTTTAAAGTCTACGAGCGGCCGGAGGGCAAGTGGGGGCTTTTGAAGGGCGCGTTTGTGCGCCAAACCCGTGTTGTCCGCGCGCTGGACGGCGTGAGCTTTTCTATCGGCGAGGGCGAGCTTGTCGGGCTTATCGGGCCTAACGGCGCGGGGAAAAGCACCACGGTAAAAATCATGAGCGGCATTTTGACCCCGGACGGCGGGCGGTGCGTAATCGGCGGGCGCGTGCCTTGGAAGGAGCGCAAACGCCATGTCGCCGATATCGGCGTGGTGTTCGGGCAGCGCAGCCAGCTTTGGTGGGATGTGCCGGTGTCGGATTCGTTTATGCTGCTGCGTGATATTTACGATATCCCGGATGAAATTTTCCGCGCGCGCAAAGATGAGCTTGTCGGCGCACTGGATATTGCGGGGATTTTAAAAACCCCGGCGAGGCAGCTTTCACTGGGGCAGCGTATGCGCTGTGAGCTTGCCGCCGCGCTGCTGCATAGCCCAAAGCTGCTGTTCCTAGATGAGCCGACAATCGGGCTGGATGCGGTTTCAAAGCTTGCCTTGCGCGCATTTCTGAAAGAGGAAAACAAGCGCAGCGGCGTTACAATCCTGCTTACCACGCATGATATGGACGATGTAGAGGCGCTGTGCAGCCGCGTGATGGTAATCGGCCACGGGAAGCTGCTGTATGACGGCGGCATGGACGTGCTGAAGGCCCGCTACGGCGCGTATGAAGGGCAGGATATTGACGAGGTTATCGCGGATATGTATAGGGAGATGGATTTGTAGCGCACAGCGCGGCGAAGCCGCGCTGTGCAGGATTGAGGATTTAGGTTTTAGGATTTAGGAAGGGCTATGTAGGGCGGGGGCATGGCCCCCCCCGC
>WRLS01000190.1 GCA_009776345.1 Oscillospiraceae bacterium
TATATTCACTCATCCCGCTTCTCCTTATTTTGATGTATCTATTTTACAGCTTTTCCTTTCTCGCCGCAAGCGGCGGGGTATTAGACCCGATGGGAATAAAATTTGCTCTTGATAATAATTATAAAGAACTGACCCAGGACGTACAGTACAATACAAAGCTTTTATTTCTCCACGGTTTTCATCAAGCAAATAATGCTTAGCCTGTATAAATGAAAATTCCGTTATCTCCTTATAATCTATAGCAAAATAGGAAATGGGAACAAAGATATC
This sequence comes from Oscillospiraceae bacterium, assembly GCA_009776345.1. GTDB lineage: Bacteria > Bacillota > Clostridia > Oscillospirales > Ruminococcaceae > WRAV01. The sequence continues at coordinate 271 of WRLS01000190.1, forward strand.
TATATATTTGTCAACTATATTACGCTTTTTCTTCATTCGCTCAATAGCTTTTTGGTATACATGAAAACTATTGAGAGGTTCTATTTTATTTCTACCAAAGAAGCCATTCGCCGATTTTAAAACATCATCGTTTTCTAGGTTTGCACATACAAATGTAATCGTTATTTCTGTACTTACTTCTGCAAAAGCATTCTCCATATTATAATCAGAAAATCGTCCCATTGCAATTCCACTATAGAAAATACATTTTGTTGCAGATTTCACAATATCTATGTAGTTACAATCATCGGAAGAGTAGCTCACCCCCGATGTTGATTGAGCAATTGCATATTTTAACATTTTTTTGTTATGCTCTGATAATTGCAAACTTTTTTCAAGATACCCTATGATAATGCAGACTAAATCTACGGTAATTAATACCAACAATATAATAATGGCATTGGTGCTATCCATTTTATCAAAAAATTTACCAATGACTACAGATATTAAAGTAACCACAGTAATGATTATAGGGATAATATTTTTGCCCATTTGTTTTAAGAAGTGTTTTATCTTCACAATTAGCGTCCTCCTAATACAGCATGATGTTGAGTGTAGACTATTTGTAACGAAGCCCTCCCCCGACAGAACCCACGGGCGATTATGGCAACGCCTAACCGCCAGAGTGAATCACACGCTTAGGGTAAGCGTGTGAACCACTGCCGCGCCCCCGACCGTAAATGTGTTCCAAATCTATAGCAAGTATACCATATATATCCAGAAAAATCAACAAAATTCTTCCAAGACCCGATGCGGAATTGACATCACCGCCTTAGGCTGTCCCTGACCGGAATGTTATAGCAAATCCCCGCGATTTTTGCCAAGTTTTCACGCGTGCGATTTAAAATAGCTGTCCATCACGGAATTGTCGTGCGGCGCAAATAAATCCCTGCCTTGCTCCTCCGCGAGCCGGTATGCGATAACTTGTACCGCCGCCGCAAACTCCAGGCAGCAGAAGTCACCGCCCGCCGGCTCAAACGCAAGGTCATCTTCCCGGACCGGCGACGCCCCGACGATGAACCCGCCGTTTTTTTCCAGCTTCATATACTTGGCAAGGGAAACAGCTTTGGCGTTTTCAATCCCGCCGTCGTTCAGCACGATTACGCAATGCCTGTGATTGAAGCCGTAATTGGGGCCGTGTATGCCTTCCTCCAGCTCATACCCCACGGATATAATTTGCGGCGTCTCCCAAACCTTCACCGCGCCTTCCAGCGCAACACCGTACAGCGCGCCGCTCCCGTAGAAAAACAGCCCGTCACAGCGCAGCATAGCGCGCCGGTTTGTGTCCAGCCACGCCATCGCCTTGTCTATTACAGGGCGGATGTTCGAGATGGCTTTTTTTGCGTCTTCGATCATGCGGTCTTTTTCTTCGCCGGAAATATGCCCGCGCTTCTCGCCAAGCTCTGCCCCAAGGAGCATCAGCGTCAAAACCGTGGCGCTGTAGCCGATTGTGCGCATCGGGTATTCCTCATAACCGCAGCGCATATCAATGAACACGCCGGAGTTTTTTGCCAGCGGCGTGTCCGGGGATTCGGACAGCGCGCCGTGCATGAACCCGCGCTCCTTTACATAATCCAGCGCGCGGTTTGTCAGGATCGAGGTCCCTGTCTGGGATATAAACACATACAGCGCGTTCGGGTTGCGCGCGGAAAGGTTGTACAAAAATTCGCTGGGCGCTATGGCAGAAACCCGCACGCCGCTCGCCTTTTCCGCGAAATAACGCGCCGTGATGCTCGCCGTGTTCGATGTCCCCGACCCGATGAATACGATTTCATCGGCTTTTGCGGCACGTTCCCCATACGCTTTGTACAGCGGCGAGAAAATCCCTCCGCTGTTTTCGGTCACCACGCTTAGAATTTGCGGTACGCGGCAAATGCAATCCAGCATACTTACCATGAAAAAACCTCCCTATTTTTTTATTCGGTAAACTCAAACTCACCAAAATCCGCTTTTGTGTCGACCTGCCGCATTGCCATCAAAACCGCGCCTAGCTCCGGTGTGAACTTCGGCGCGCAAATTTGCCCGCCCCGCATTTCCAGCCTTTTTGTCAGCGGTGCGAGTATGCGCTCCCCGCTGCGAAATAGCCCGCCGGAATAAGAAACCGCCCAGCCCGGCGGCATATCCAGCTTTTCCGCCACCGACGATGCCGCCCACGTTAATTCATCGGCGGCGCAGTCATACAGCGCAAGCGCGAGAGCATCGCCGCGGTCATAAATTTCGCCCAGCAGAATTTGCAGCTTCGCTGTTTTTACGTTATCCAGCTCATGATTTAATGTTTTGATGAAATGCAGGTCTTCTTTTATATTGAAGTGGGCGCGGAACATTTCATACAGCACAGTGCGCGGCATACGCCCATCGGCCTGCTTTGTGTAAAACGTGATGAGCCTTTCACCAAGCCAGCGGCATGAGCCTTCGTCGCAGTAAGCGCCCCAGCCGCTGCTCCGTGCAGACTTTCCGTCCGCGTCAACGCCGTAGCAGATTGAACCGGTGCCGGATATGATGTTGATGCCGGGCTTCATCGCCAAGGAACCCGCCCAGCCAATGTAGCAGTCACATTCGCACACGATTTTCCCGGACAGCCCCGCTTTTTCGCAAGCGGAGCGGATCTGCACGTCCACATCCTCGCCTTCGCCGTAACCGGGGATTCCCAGCGCCGCATAAGTAAGTGCGTCCATAGCGATCCCCGCCTTCGTGCAAATGGCGGCTACGCCGTCAGCTACGATTGCGGTTAGCTTTTCGCTCCCTGTGCTGAAAAACGCGCAGGGGCCCGATGTGTGCCGCGCGTGTATGCGCCCGCTTTCATCCGAGAGGGCAAACGATGTTTTTGTCCCGCCCGCGTCAATGCCTAAAAAATACATGTTATCCCCCTTTTTTTACAAATCCGCATTCAAGCGCAGCCAATGCCCAACTGTAGACGTCCATACCTCTTTGTAGGTTGCGTTATTCGCCATAGGCCAATATGGTACATCTTCATTTTCACGTGTCTGTACCCCAACCGGCATCTCGCCCACGGTTTCGCCGAGCAGGGCGGCATATTGCTGTACATAATTATGCCCCTCGCCGTACATCAGCGACTGTGCGAAGGGGTTTTTCCCCGCG
>WRLS01000191.1 GCA_009776345.1 Oscillospiraceae bacterium
GGGGTCTCCCCGGCGCGTTTTGGTTACTTTGCCGCGTTGCAAAGTAACTGCCCCCGCGGCATGAGCGGTGAAAAATGATTGAATATGAAATCGTGTTATAAACCACCCCGTCAGGCTACGCCTGCCACCCCTCCAAGGAGGGGAATTTCGGGCGGGCATGGAAGCCCGCCCCTGCGGGTTTTATGCTTGCCTTTTTTGTGCATTTTTTCAGCACATAGCATTATCGAGCTTTCGCCCAAAAACACAAGAAAATTAAAGCATCCGGCAGGTAAATTGAAATAAAGGGTTGACATTTACCGTACAAGCATATATACTATGTTTTACCTACTTTAGCTGTTAAATAAACTAAACCAAAAAGTGCAGGAGGAAACCGTATGTCAACCTATATGCCAAAAGCCGGCGATATCAGCCGTAAATGGTATATTATTGATGCCGCAGGCAGGCCCATCGGCCGCACAGCGACCATCGCCGCCCATATCCTAAGGGGCAAGCATAAGCCTATCTTCGCGCCCCACGCCGATTGCGGCGACCATGTGATCATCGTAAACGCGGAGAAAGCCGTGCTGACGGGCAATAAGCCCACGCAGAAATTCTACCGCCACCACTCCGGCTGGGTCGGCGGCCTCAAAGAGATCCGTTATGACAAGCTTATGGCGACAAAACCGGAAAAAGCCATGATGCTTGCCGTAAAAGGCATGGTCCCGGATACCACAATCGGCCGCAAAGCAATGACCCGCTGCCGCATCTACCGCGGGCCGGAGCATAATAACCAAGCCCAAAAGCCTGAAGCTTGGGCACAATAAGAAAGGGGGATACGGGAATGTACGATACTAAACAATATTTCTACGGGACAGGCAGAAGGAAGCACTCCGTGGCGCGTGTCCGCCTTTACCCGGGCACAGGGAAGGTGACGATAAACGACCGCGACATCGATGATTACTTCGGGCTGGAAACACTCAAGCTGATTGTCCGCCAACCGATGGTGCTTACGGACACGAACGGCAAGTTCGATATCGTCTGCCGCGTTAACGGCGGCGGCGTTTCCGGGCAGGCAGGCGCAATACGCCACGGCGTTTCGCGCGCCCTGCTGGTATTCGACAGTGAGAACCTGCGCCCCGCGCTGAAAAAAGCAGGCTTCCTCACCCGCGACCCCCGCATGAAGGAGCGCAAAAAGTACGGCCTGAAAGCCGCGCGCCGCGCGCCGCAGTTCTCGAAGAGATAATAAAAATGCCGTAGCATAAAAAACCGGCCATGGCGTCAACCCGCCATGACCGGTTTTCTATTTATTGTTCCCCATCGCATCCTTGATCCTGTCAAAAAAGCCCTTGCGCTTCTCGTAGTTTTTGTCTGTCATCAGGCTGTCCAAATTTTTCAGCGCGTCTTTTTGCCGCGAGTTCAGGTTCTTCGGCACTTCCAGGGAGATCCGCACATACTGCTCCCCGCGCCCGCGCCCGTTGATGTACGGCACGCCCTTGTTGCGCAGGCGGAACACTGTCCCGGGCTGGGTCCCTTCCGGCACGTTATATGCCACTTTTCCGTCCACGGTCGGCACTGTTATTTCGCCGCCCAATGCAAGCTGTGCGTAAGTAAGCGGTATATCGCACCAAATGTCAAAGCCGTCGCGCTCAAATAATGGGTCGGGGGCTACACTCACAGTTATAATACAGTCCCCCGGCGGGCCTTGGTTCAGGCCGTGGTCGCCTTCACCGCGCAGCGCGAATGACTGCCCGGAGGCAATCCCCGCAGGCACCCCGACTTCCATCGTTTTTGTTTTGCGCACACGCCCCTTGCCCGCACAGCTTTGGCAAGGCTCTTTTATAACCGTGCCCTTTCCGCCGCAGTGAAGGCACGTCTTTGAAGTTTGGATCGTACCGAAGTGGGAGCGCTGAGTAACGCGGACCTGTCCCGTCCCGCCGCATTCGGAGCAGTTTTCCGGGGTAAACCCTGTTTTTGCGCCGGTGCCGGAGCAAACCCCGCATTTTTCTAAATGGCTGAAAGTTACCGAATATTTTGTGCCTTGTACAGCGTCCATGAAGCTGAGCGGGATTGTCGCGCGGACATCCCCGCCCCTTATCGGCGCGTTTGGGTTACGCACCCTGTTGGAGCCGCCAAACCCGCCTGAGCCGCCAAAAAAAGTTTCAAAAACATCGCCCAGGTCCCCGAAGCTGAACCCGCCGCCCTCATAACCGCCAAAGCCGCCGAAGCCGCCCCCGCCGCCGCCGTAGGACGGGTCTACCCCCGCGTGGCCGAATTGGTCATAGCGCGCCTTCTTCTGCGGGTCGGAGAGGACCTCGTAGGCCTCGCCCACTTCTTTAAAGCGCGCCTCGGCAGATTTATCCCCGGGGTTAAGGTCGGGGTGGTACTGCTTGGCAAGCTTTCGGTATGCCTTTTTTATATCGTCCTCCGCGGCGGATTTCGCAAGCCCCAGGGTTTCGTAGAAGTCTTTTTTTTCGGGCATAATGTTACACTCCATATTGAGATTAGTGGTCAGTGGTCAGTGAGCAGCCGAATCGCGGCTTTAAGCGCATACGGAAATATTACGGGGGTTATATCCGGGTATGTAAGCTCACCGGGCAGATCGTCAAACAGGCCTATTTTTTCCATTTCGCTTTCCGGCAAGCTGCCCAGCTTATCTATCCTCGCAAGAAACACCGCGCCGTTGGACCATCCGATATCGCGGGTTTCATGCGGCTCGGAACACGCCCAATAATCACATATATATTCAATGGAATAATCCTCCGCGCCTGTTTCCTCGAAAAGCTCCCTTTTGGCGGCATCTAATAGGGTTTCGTTTTCTTCAATATGCCCGCCCGCCGTTTCCCATGTATCGCGCGATTTATGCTTGCAAAATACCCATTTGCCTTCGTACAGCGCAAAAATGACAACGTATTTGTAATCCCACAAAAAGCCTTTTTCGTATGCGGTGGATTTCACATTGTTTACCCCTTTATCTTTCTTTATCAGCAGGCGCGGCGGGGGCAAACCACCGCCCTACGGCTGCGCCAGCCCGTTTTCCCACAGCTCGTTGCAGGAAATATCAATGTAATCATTCCATGTTATGCCATAGCCGCCCGCGTCTACCCTGGCAAGCTTAAACAAGTTATTGCGCTTTAAATCCTTGAAAACCGGATATTCTTCCATTATAAGCTTCATGTCGTAACGCTTTGACCCGCCTTCAACAAATTCCACCATAAGGCACATATCCGGCAGGGGGGCAACGCTTTTTATTTTATGGAATATCACTTGCATCCCCCTATACTATACCATAGAATCTCGCTATTTCGGGCATAGTTATCCTCCTTTACCGGCAGGCGCGGCGGGGGCAAGCCCCCGCCTTACTGAGCCTTACTCAATTATCGTCAACCTCTGTGAAATCCGCGTCC
>WRLS01000192.1 GCA_009776345.1 Oscillospiraceae bacterium
CCCGCCTTGCCCAGCACGCTTATAATTTGCTCCAGATATTTTACGGTAATGCCCTGCCGCTCGGCAATATCGCGCAGCGGGATAAGCTCCCCGGAATAATTTTGCGCCAAATCGAGCATAATCCTAAGCGCATACCGCCCTTTTGTTGAAATTTTCACAAGCGCACCCCCTGTATACCTAATTATACCATTGGTTTAGTAGGAATTCAAGTATAATATTGACAAACCGGGGAAAAGGGGGTATACTTTTATCTTGAGATGTGTGACGCAAGTAATGATTGGATGGCTATAGAGCCTGTTTAATAAAAACGAGAGGTGTTTTTATGAGTGAATATTTAGTAAAAATTCAGTGGGATCCCGAAGCATATGTTTGGGTTGCCACAAGCGGCGATATTCCCGGGCTCGCCACTGAAGCGGGTTCGTATGACGCCCTTATCGAAAGGGTTCTGAATATTATTCCCGAGTTGTTCGAAATAAAAGGGATAGAACGCAAAGATATTCCAGTACGTTTCGTTTCACAGCGCACTGAAAGAGTGTATGCATAATGGCCGAGTTCGAGAAAAAGGTTCGGGAGTTGTTAGGGAAAAGCGGGTTTGCCTTTATTAGGCACGGAAAAGGCAGCCATGATATTTGGATGAATCATTCGAGCAAAATAAGCGTTTCCGTTCCCTCAAAAATAAAATCGCGGCATACAGCAAATGAGATACTTAAAGACGCTAAAATAAACAGCCGATTCTGAAAGGAAAAAACAATGCAAATATACATGGACAACGCGGCGACCACGCCGATGAGCGACGCCGCTGTGAACGCTATGCTGGATTGCATGAAAAATAATTACGGGAACCCATCCAGCATCCACAAAACCGGACAGGCCGCGCGCAGGGCCATAGAGGGCTCCCGTGAGGCAGTTGCGCGGTTGATCGGGGCGGATAAAAAAGAGGTCTACTTCACATCCGGCGGCACGGAAGCGGATAACTGGGCGATACTTGCGGCGGCGGAAACCGGCGCGAAAAAAGGCAAAAAGCATATTATCTCCACACGGTTTGAGCATCACGCGGCCTTGCATAGGCTGGAGCGATTAGAGCGTCAGGGCTTTGAGATAAGCTTGCTGGAGGTCCACAGCGACGGGCTGGTGCGGCCTGATGAGCTGGAGAGTGCAATCCGTGAGGACACCGCCCTTGTGACGGTGATGTACGCTAACAATGAAATCGGGACTGTCCAGCCAATCGCGGAGCTTGGCGCGGTTTGCCGCTCGCGCGGTGTTGTCTTCCACACAGATGCGGTACAGGCGGTCGGGCAGGTGCCCATTGATGTTAACGCGCAAAATATTGATATGCTGTCCCTTTCCGCGCATAAATTCCACGGGCCGAAGGGGGTGGGCGCGTTGTATTGCCGCGCGGGGGTGCCGCTGCCTGTTTTTATCGAAGGCGGCGCGCAGGAGCGCGGAAGGCGCGGCGGGACTGAAAACGTACCCGCGATCGCCGGGATGGCGGCTGCGCTGGAAGAAGCTTGCCGGAATATGGAAAATAAGGCGAAAACCGTCACCGCAATGCGGGACAGGCTTATTGACGCTTTTGCGGCTGTCCCGCACAGCAGGCTTAACGGCCACCGCGAAAAACGCCTGCCGGGAATTGCAAGCTTCTGCTTTGAGGGCGTCGAGGGCGAAGCCGTTCTTCTTATGCTGGATCACGCAGGGATCAGCGCATCGTCGGGTTCGGCGTGTACATCCGGCTCTTTGGAACCGAGCCACGTTTTGCTGGCGCTCGGCCTGCCGCATGAAATCGCGCACGGTTCCCTGCGGCTGTCCTTGAGCGGCTACAATACGCCGGAGGAAATAGAAAAGGTAATCGAAGTGCTTCCGCCGATTATAGGGCGGCTGCGGGAAATCTCCCCCGTATGGGAGAAAATAAAGAATGGGGGACCTAATTGATGTACAGTGAAACTGTTATGGAGCATTTCAGCAGCCCGCGCAATGCGGGCAAAATAGAAAACGCCGATGGGGTCGGCGAGGTCGGCAACGCGCAATGCGGCGATATTATGCGGATGTATCTGAAAATTGACGACGGCGTTATAACCGACGCGAAATTCAATACCTTCGGGTGCGGTGCGGCGATCGCCACAAGCTCAATGGCTACCGAAATGATAAAGGGCAAGACCGTTGACGAAGCCCTCGGGCTGACCAACAAAGCCGTTATGGAGGCGCTGGGCGGCCTGCCTTCCGCGAAAATGCACTGTTCTGTTTTGGCTGAAGAAGCGGTGAAAGCGGCGATTGAGGATTACCTTTCTAAAAAAGAGGCAGTATGACAAATAACAAAAGCAAGATATCGTGGATAGCGCGCACAGCTGTTTTTATTGCGCTGCTGATTGTTATGCAGGCTGTGACCGCGGCCTTTGGGAATACGCTGGTTACAGGCTCCGTTGTAAACCTCATGTTGATATTATCGGTTATGACCTGCGGTCCGTTGTCGGGGATTTGTGTTGCCGTGGTGTCCCCTGTAATGGCAAAGCTTCTCGGCATTGGCCCCTTGTGGAGCTTGATACCGGTCATCATTGCGGGGAACACCGTACTTGTGCTGTTATGGCATTTTATCGGGAACAGAAGCGCCGGTAAAAAATATATGCGGTATCTTATCGCGTTAGTGACGGCGGCGGCGGCTAAATTTGCAGTGTTGTATTTTGGGGTAGTTAAGATTGTGCTGCCTATTTTGACCGAGCTTCCGGAAAGGCAAGTTTCTGTTATATCGGGGATGTTTTCTTTCCCGCAGCTTATTACGGCTTCAATCGGCGGCGCATTGGCGATTACAATTCTTCCGATACTGCGGAAGGCCGCTGTATCCGCGAAGCTGAAATAAATTTTCCGGAGATTAGCCTTTTGTATATATCCGTCAGTCAACGGGGATACCAACTAATGTAATCTGCATTAGGAAAGGTATCCCTATTTATGATTAAAGATGAAATCACCATCGGGAATGCTACGTATAATGTCAAGCGGCAATTTGATCCGGGCAAAACAGTGCGGGAGGTGATTTTGGAATCGGTTTCACCGCAGCGTGTGCATGATGTGTCGGTGACGGCGGTTGTTGATGCGCCGTATTATTATGTTAGTGGGTCTGCCGCGGTTAAATAATCGGTTGTAATTTCGGGATGTCGAGGGCGCCGTCCCGGTCGTCCGTAAACTCTGTGCCTGCAATATGCCTGTTTCTCGTTATAGCTGCGCACTGCTCACCCGCTCAAGCCGCGGGGGCTGTTACTTTGCAACGCGGCAAAGTAACCAAAACGCGCCGGGGAGACCCCGAACCCCCGTTACGACAATTCGCATAGCTTCGTGCCTTTCATCGCGCACG
>WRLS01000193.1 GCA_009776345.1 Oscillospiraceae bacterium
TCGGTTATTTTTCCCCGCTCAAGCCGCGGGGGCTGTTACTTTGCAACGCGGCAAAGTAACCAAAACGCGCCGGGGAGACCCCGAACCCCCATTCCGACAAACCGCATAGCCTTGTGCCTTTCATCACGCACGTCAAATGCTTTGTCCTATAATCCGCCCAATCGCTCAGCCGAGCCAAGCTCCAGGGCTAGAACGCGAAAAAAGGTATTAGGAATAAAAGAAATCAAATACTTTTTCCGCTGTAATTACGTGCGCGGGCGCTTCCTGGCGTCGCTCCTTGCTTTAGGTTTGTGCCTGCTTGCCTTTGTAGCTTATTCCCCTCCTTGGAGGGGTGGCGCGTATGCGCCGGGGTGGTTTTATATAGGGACAAAACTCATCGCTTCTTCCCTTACTAAGATTTCTATTTTCCGATTTCTCTTGTTTTCTACCCGTAAATCGGTTACAATATAAGCAGTTGACATACGATGGATAATCCAAAAGAAGGGATCTGATTATATTGTACAGCAATGATTTTGACTCCATCGGCTTCGTCCAAGGCTTCGACCCCGAGGTCGGCCTTGCTATGCGCAGCGAGCTTCTGCGCCAGCGCCGCAACCTGGAGCTGATCGCCAGTGAGAATATCGTATCGCCCGCTGTCATGGCAGCGGCGGGGAGCGTCCTTACCAATAAATATGCCGAGGGTTATCCCGGCAAGCGCTATTACGGCGGCTGCCAATGCGTGGACGTGGTGGAAAACATAGCCATAGAGCGCGCGAAAAAGCTATTTGGTTGCGCCTTCGCGAATGTCCAGCCGCATTCCGGCGCACAGGCGAACGAGGCTGTCTACTCCGCGCTGATTAGCCCCGGGGACACTGTGCTGGGCATGGACCTTGCCCACGGCGGGCATCTTACCCATGGCTCGCCCGTTAATTTTTCCGGGCAGCGGTATAATATTATTTCTTACGGCGTGGACGAAAAAAACCACCGCATAGATTACGACAGGGTCCGCGCGCTGGCAAAGGAACATAAACCAAAGATGATTGTTGCGGGGGCTTCGGCCTATCCGCGCGAAATCGACTTTGAGGAGTTCGGCAAAATCGCAAAAGAGTCCGGCGCGTATTTATTCGTGGATATGGCGCATATCGCCGGGCTTGTGGCCGCCGGCCTGCATATGTCCCCGCTGCCTTACGCCGATGCCGTGACCACCACCACGCATAAAACACTGCGCGGTATACGTGGCGGCGCGGTCCTTACCAATGACGCCGAAATCGCAAAAAAAATAAACAAAGCCGTATTCCCGGGATTGCAGGGCGGGCCGCTGATGCATATCATCGCGGCGAAGGCCGTAGGCTTCGGAGAGGCGCTCGAGGACAGCTTTAAGGCATATCAGTCGCAGATCCTGGCAAACAGCAGGGAGCTTGCGGCACAGATGCTCAGGCAGGGCTTCAAGCTTGTTTCCGGCGGCACTGACAATCATCTTATGCTCGTCGACCTTACAAACCTTGATATAACGGGCAGGGAGCTTGAGCGCCGTCTTGACGAGGTTTATATAACCGTAAACAAAAACGGCATCCCCTTCGACACGCGCAAGCCTTTTTACACCAGCGGGATCCGTATCGGCACGCCCGCGGTCACAACGCGCGGGCTTACCGAGGACAGCATGGGGATAATCGCCGAGTGTATTTATAAGACCGCTGTAGACTTTGAAAACACCGCCGATGAAGTCCGCGATGCGGTGGATAAGCTCTGTTCGCGCTATCCGTTGTATGAGTAATATAATTCTATGAAAGAGGTTTCATCAATGAAACAAACAACCTTTAGTGTCCGCATGGACGCTGAAATAAAAAAGCAATTTGATGATTTTTGCGCACAAGTCGGAATGAATACAACAACCGCATTTAATATGTTTGCCCGTGCGGTCTTGCGGGAAAAACGCCTGCCTTTTGATGTAGCGGTAATGCCTGACCCGTTTTACAGTGAAAGCAATCTTGCCCATCTTCGCCGGGGCATAAATGCCCTAAACGCAGGTAAGGGGGTCGAGCATGATATTATTGAGGTAAGCGAATGAAGCTGGTATGGTTTGATGAAGCATGGGATGACTACCTTTACCGGCAGGCGCAAGATAAAAAGACATTGAAACGAATCAATGATATTATTAAAGATTGTAAACGCAACGGTTATTCCGGTATAGGAAAACCGGAACCGCTTAAAGGTGAATTCACCGGCTTTTGGAGCAAACGGATTGATAATGCAAACCGATTTGTTTACCGAATTTCGGATGGTATTCTTGAAATACTATCATGTAAAGGTCACTATACGTAAAGCAGCATTTTAAATAATACTAATTTTAGGAGTGTGGATGTATGGAACTGAAAGGCTCAAAAACCGAAAAAAACCTGCTGGACGCGTTTGCCGGTGAATCCCAAGCGCGCAACAAGTACACTTATTACGCGGGGCAGGCGCGCAAGGAAGGCTATGTGCAGATCGCGAATTTCTTTGAGGAAACCGCAGGCAACGAAAAGGAACACGCCAAAATCTGGTTCAAGCTGTTGCATGGCGGCAACGTCCCCTCTACGGCGCAAAATCTTTCCGACGCTGCGGGGGGCGAAAACTTCGAGTGGACACAAATGTATAAGCGCATGGCGGATGAAGCCCGCGAAGAAGGCTTTTTTGATATCGCCCGCCTTTTTGAAAGCGTCGGGGAAATTGAGCGGGAGCATGAACAGCGCTACCGGAAGCTCCTGAGCAATATCGAAACCGGGGAGGTTTTCAGCCGCAGGGAAAAAGCCATATGGATCTGCACAAACTGCGGCCATATCCACGAAAGCGAAGCCGCGCCGCAAAAATGCCCGGTCTGCGCGCATCCCCAGGCTTATTTTGAATTGCGGGTGATAAATTATTAACAGCTATGTTTCTCTTCTAAGGATGGTTTCGGGCGGGATTTACGGCGGCGGGGGCGGCATGACTATGGGGCCGGGCGCGTCCCCCGCGCCTTGGCTGGTCGCGCTGGCCGCGTTTGCGGCGGCTGTTGTGCTTGGCGTGCTGGTCGGGTTTATCGCCGGGAAGCAGCGTGTAAGGGCGGCTTCTAAAAATCACAAGCCGCTGCTTACCCGTAAAGAGCGTTTGCTTTACATCGGCTTGTTTGCCGCGGGGGCGGCACTGGTGATTGTAAGCGTGTTTGTGAGGTTCCCGCAAAGGCCCGCCCCGGAGCCCGGTTTTTTTGATCAATCTGATTTTTCCGGGTATTATGAGGAAACCGCAGAAGGGGAAGGGGACGCGCAGGATTCTGTTGAAGCAAGGGGATAGTAATCCTTAATCTTTAATTCTAAATTTCGCGAAGCGTGC
>WRLS01000194.1 GCA_009776345.1 Oscillospiraceae bacterium
CGGATCCGGGCCGATAATCATCGGCCAAGCGTGCGAGTTCGACTACTCCGGCACCCAGGCGTGTAAGGCGCTGCGGGGGCTGGGGTATGAGATCGTGCTGGTCAACTCGAACCCCGCCACTATCATGACCGACCCCGATATTGCCGACGCAACCTACATCGAGCCGCTCAATGTGCGCCGCCTGGAGGAAATCATCGCCAAGGAAAGGCCGGATGCACTGCTCCCGAATTTAGGCGGGCAGTCGGGGCTTAATTTATGCTCCGAGCTGTCAGAGTCCGGGGTTATTGACAAATACGGCGTGAAAATAATCGGCGTGGATATGGATGCCATAAAGCGCGGGGAGGACCGCATAATCTTCAAAGAGCTGATGGACGGGATTGGCGTTGCCATGGCCGCAAGCGAACCCGCCTACTCGGTTGATGAAGCTTTAAATATAGCCCAAAAGCTGGGTTATCCCGTTGTTATTAGGCCGGCTTATACCATGGGCGGGGCGGGCGGCGGCTTTGTAAAGAACGAAGGCGAGCTGCGCGAAGTCGTGTCGCGCGGCATTGCGGCAAGCCTTGTGGGGCAGGTCCTTGTAGAAGAATCAATCCTCGGCTGGGAGGAGCTGGAGGCCGAGGTAATACGCGACCATACCGGCCATATGATCACAGTCTGCCTGATCGAAAACATCGACCCCATGGGCGTGCATACGGGCGACAGCTTTTGCTCCGCGCCGATGCTGACAATCCCGGAAAGCTTGCAAAAAAGGCTGGGGGAATGTGCGCATCGGATCGTAGACGCTATCGGCGTTATCGGCGGCTGCAACGTGCAGTTCGCCTACGACCCGAAGTCCGACCGTTTCTGCGTGATCGAAATAAACCCGCGCACCTCGCGCTCGTCCGCGCTTGCGTCCAAGGCGACGGGGTTCCCGATCGCGCTGATTTCCGCCATGCTGGCTACCGGCATATCACTTAGTGAGATACCTTATTGGAAAGGTGGCAGCCTTGCGGATTATACGCCGCCCGGCGATTATATCGTGATAAAATTCGCGCGGTGGGCATTTGAAAAGCTAAAAGGCTCCGTGGACAAGCTCGGGACGCAGATGAAGGCAGTCGGCGAGGTCATGAGCATCGGCAAAACTTACAAAGAGGCGTTGCAAAAATCCATCCGCAGTCTGGAGATTGGCAGGCCCGGGCTTGGCGGCGTAAAGCATCTGGAGGACAAATCCCTGGCAACGCTGCTGGGTATGCTGGAAAACCCCACCAGCGAGCGCCAGTTTATAATGTACGAGGCGTTTAAAAAAGGCGCGAACGTGGAAATACTGCATACGCTGACTAAAATAAAAACATATTTCCTTGAGCAGATGAAGGAGCTTGTGGATTTAGAGCGGGAAATCGCGGGGCATACTATCGGCGATATCCCCGAAGCGGTGCTGAAAAAAGCAAAACTGGACGGATTTTCCGACAGTTATCTGGCGGGTATTTTGGGCTGTGATGAAACCGAGGTTTGGGATGCCCGCGAAAAGCTCGGCATAACCGAGGGCTGGGATTCTATCCCGGTTTCCGGCGTGGATAACGCGGCGTATTACTACTCCACCTACAACGCGCCCGACCGCTCACCTCCGGCAACAGACAGGGAAAAGGTCATGATTTTGGGCGGGGGGCCGAATCGGATAGGGCAGGGGATAGAGTTTGATTACTGCTGTGTACACGCGGCATATACGCTGCGCAGGCTCGGCTATGAAACGATCATCGTCAACTGCAACCCTGAAACCGTTTCCACCGACTACGACACATCAGACAAGCTCTACTTCGAGCCGCTGACGGTTGAGGATGTCATGTCCATATATCAAAAAGAAAAGCCTGTCGGTGTTATCGCGCAGTTCGGCGGGCAGACGCCGCTGAACCTTGCGCGCCAGCTCGAACAGCGCGGCGTGCGCATACTGGGCACGCCGGTAAAAACAATCGACGACGCGGAGGACCGCGATAATTTCCGCGCTATGATGGACAAGCTGGGCATCCCAATGCCGGAGTCCGGTATGGCGGCAAACGCGAAGGAAGCGTTAGAAATCGCACAAAGGATTGGCTTTCCGGTAATGCTGAGGCCTTCATATGTGCTGGGCGGCGCAGGTATGCGGATTATCGGAGACAGTAAAGCTTTGATGCTTTACATGGAAAGCGCAGGAAATATAAGCGCCGACAACCCGATTTTGATCGACCGTTTCTTGCAAAATGCCATAGAAGCCGAAGCGGACGCGATAAGCAACGGCAAGACAGCCTTCGTCCCTGCGGTCATGGAGCATATAGAATACGCCGGGATACATTCGGGCGACAGCGCGTGCGTAATCCCGTCTGTAGGGATAACACCGGGCAATTTGCAAACCATCAAAGAATACACGCGCAGGATTGCGGTGGAGATGGGCGTAAAGGGCCTGATGAATATCCAATACGCGATTGAGCGCAAGGATAAATCTACAGACGGCAAGGTATATATTTTGGAAGCAAACCCGCGCGCGTCCCGTACAGTCCCGATTGTGTCAAAGGTCTGCGCTGTCAGCATGGTGCCGATCGCCACGGAAATCATAATGGGCGAATATTCCGGCAGGCCGTTTGATATGGATACGCTAAAAGAGCGCGCGATCAGCCATTACGGCGTAAAGGAAGCCGTGTTCCCGTTTAATATGTTCCCGGAGGTTGACCCGCTGCTGGGTCCCGAGATGCTTTCCACCGGGGAAGTGCTTGGTATGGGGCAGTCGTTCGGGCGCGCGTTTTATAAAGCGCAGGAGGCTACAAAGCTGCCCACGCCAATGAGCGGCACGGTGCTGATAAGCGTGGACGATGCCGACAAACCCGCTGCCGCGGAGGTGGCGCATATGTTCGCGCAGCAGGGCTTTGATATTGTTTCAACAAGCGGGACAGCCGCGTATCTGAAGGAAAAAACAGGTCTTAACATAAAAGCCGTGGGCAAGCTGCACGAGGGCAGAAATGATATAATCGAAATGCTGTCGGCAGGGGAGATCAATGTTGTTGTAAATACGCACTCCGCCACCGCAACCGCGGAAACGGACGACGGATACATCCGCAAGGAGGCAATCCGTACACGCACATCCTATTACACCACAATGCGCGCCGCCCGTGCCGCCGCTGTAGGCGTTGCAGAAGAGAAATCAGGCGCGCAAACGCAGATAAAATCTTTGCAGGAATACCATAATAGTATTTAATCGAAATCATCGTCGTCATCATAATCGTCAATTGAAATCTTGCGCTGCATTTGTATATTGGCAAGAGGGGAGCGGTCGGCGGCGTTTTCGATCTGCTTGTTGGAAACA
>WRLS01000195.1 GCA_009776345.1 Oscillospiraceae bacterium
AAAGCGGCTTGTCGCTTTGAAGACGGGTGTTTTGGTGTTTTGCCTTCGGCAGGTTTTAGGATTTATGTTTCAGGAAAAGGACGGCACTTATAAACTCTTCCCTTCCTAAATCCTCAATCCTAAAACCTTAATCCTGCGGCGCTCCGCGCCGCCCCCTGCATAGTATCAATTCACTTGCCTGAATTTCTGCAGGCAGGGATGGAACTTGCTGGACATCCCCATGCCCTGCGGATACGCTGTCCAGATATCGCCGTAGGGGATGCTTACTTCGGACACGAGAAGCTCGTCCTTGCCGGTAAGGCATACGCCGTGGGCTGTCCAAAAGCTGCCCTTTGCGCCGCCGTCGGCCGTGCCGATCTGTGCCAGCTCTTTCCCGCTGTGCTTGTCGAACACCCTGCACTGTGAATGATGGTGGCGCGTCCCCGGCTCGAACAGGACATTGTCGATGTAGAAAAGCTCGCCAAGCTCCGCCACGTAAACATAATCCCCGCGGATGCAAACGTCTGTCGGGCGCCAAATATTGTCCCAAATTGCCTTTAAATTGCCGTCTGCGTCAAAAATCTGTACCCGCTCATTTTCGCGGTCGCATACATAGACATCGTTGTTTTGCCGGTCCACGCCTATGCCGTGGACGACGTTGAACTCGCCCGGGCCGTCGCCGGGGTTGCCCCAGGATTTTATGCGTGTGCCGTCCTTTGCGAAGTGATGTACGCGCGCGTTGCCGTAGCCGTCCGCGACATACAGCCCGCCGTCATCGGTGAAATCTATTTTTGACGGATGGTTCAGGTTGTCGCTGCTGAAGCTGATGGTGCGGAAATCGTAGTTGATGCAGCCGTTGTCGCAGGGGCGGTCAGGCTCCCCGATTGTCCCCAGCAGCTCCCCGTCAACTGAAAACTTGAATATACAGTTGCGGTTCGCGTCCACGACAAAAACATTGTCGTCGTTATCAATACACAGGCCGTGGGCGTTTTTGACTATCCCCGCGCCAAACCCGCGCAGGTATTTGCCGTCCGGATCCATTACAACAACCGGCGTGCCGAAGCCCGGGCATATCCGTGTCGTGAAAAATATGTTGTCCGCGCTGTCCACCGCCACGCCCGCCACATCGGGCATTTTCCTCAGTGTGAAATCCATTGGCACGTACTCAAAATTCAAAGCGTTTTCCATTGTCCAATCCCCATTCAAGTTTATTTTGCATAAATTCGCAAATATGATATAATTATGCTTGCGTAGGATATTAGAGCTTTAGCGTGTCGTCGGTCATGCGCATGGCGTATTCCATGTCAATGGCGTGCTTTAGCGGTTTGCCCGCCAAAAAACGCTTCATGTCTTCGATAAGCGCAAGCGTTACCTTTTCGCGCCTGTCGGCCGTCGGCCCCGCCATATGCGGGATTAAGATTACGTTTTCAAGCCCTTTTAGCGGGCTGTCCGCCGGCAGCGGCTCCTCCTCGAATACATCCAGCACCGCGTGTATGCGCCCCGCCGCCAGGATTTCGGCAAGCTCCCGTTCGTTTACCACGCTCCCCCTTGCGGTGTTTACAAGCAGTGCGCCGTCCGGCATAAGCCCCAGCAGTTTTTTTCCGACCGTGTGATAAGTTTCGCGGGTGCGCGCCAAATGCAGGCTGACGATATCGCACGATGAAAACAGCTCCTCGAGCGACTGTGCGCGGGTGGTATTAAGCCGTTCTAGCTCTTCATCGCTTGCGTATTCGCAGTGGACGACAACCCGGCAGCCGAACGCCGCCAGCATCGGGATAAGATTGCGGGAAACCGCGCCAAGCCCCACCAAGCCGACCTTTCTGCCGAGCAGGCCCTTGTTTACAAAGCCGCCCTGCCGCCAGCCGCCATTTTGGACAATGCTGTTATAGCGCGGGATTTCGCGCAGCGCGGCAAGCATATACGTAATACAGCCCTCCGCCACGGATTGCGCGTAAAGCTCATTCCCGCTGACCACAACTATCCCGCGGTCATACAGCTCACGCGAAACGATCGGCGCAACAGAACCGCCCGTGTGTGCCGCCATCCGCAGGCGGTCTGCCTGTGCGAGAATCTCCCCGCCCAATACAGGGCAGCCCCAGCCGGTTACGCAGATATCCGCTTCACGCAGAAGCCCGGCGATGTTTTGTGTTTCATATCCCGCGCTGTTGTACGTGACCTCGCCGACCTCTTCCAAGCCGCGCATAACCGCCGGCGGGATAAAAGACGCGCGGACCGGGCTTTCCGGCATTAGGACCGCGATTTTTACAGGCATAGTTTATCGGCCCCATTACTTATGTTATCATAAAACCGCCATTAGGTCTAGGGCAGATAGAAAATAGGAATCCTGATTTATAATTTAAACCACCCCGGCGCTTCGCGCCACCCCTCCAAGGAGGGGAATTGCGGGCAGGGATGGAACCCCGACCCTACCTGAAACCTTAGGAGGAAATATGAACATCCCGGAATTTAAAGGCCAGCTGCGCCATAATGTCATTGAGGTGCCGCGCTGTATCCAAAGCGCCAGCGGCATCCGCATCTTCGGGCGGCTGATAAAGTCGCTGATCTTCACAACGGATGTCGCGATCATCCGCAACAACAACGCCGACGCGGTTATCGCCGTATACCCGTTTACGCCGCAGCCGTCTATTACGCACGCGATAATGACAGCGGCGGAGGCGCCCGTACTCTGCGGGGTGGGCGGCGGGACGACTACGGGGCGCCGTGTAGTAAACCTTGCAATGGACGCGGAATTCCGCGGGGCGTTCGGCGTGGTCGTCAATGCCCCAACGGTAAACGAAACTGTTGCGCGGCTTAGGGAAAGGCTGGATATCCCGATTGTTGTTACGGTTGCGGGGGCGGGGGACGACATACAGGCGCGGCTGGACGCGGGCGCGGACATACTGAACATATCCGCCGCGGCGCATACGCCGGATATCGTGGCGGAAATACGCGGACGGTTCCCCGATATCCCGCTGATTGCGACGGGCGGCCCCACGGATGAAAGCATCGAGCGGACAATCGCGGCGGGCGCGAACGCGGTTACATATACGCCGCCTACCTCAGCCGATTTGTTTAGGGGCATGATGGCGAAATACAGGGAGCGGGATTATTTATAACTGGTCAACTTAAAAACAGTTTACTGTTTTTAAGACGCGGCATATGCCGCGCGCCGCCAAAGGCGGCGTTGACCTTGTTTCATAGTCAGTCGCACACCTTTGGTGTGCCCGTGGGCAAAGCCCACGGTTTCAAAACGGTAAACCGTTTTGAAATTGACTGACT
>WRLS01000196.1 GCA_009776345.1 Oscillospiraceae bacterium
AGCAGGATGAACACATACGCCGCCAGGATCCCAAGCGCGACCCTTGGCACAATTGCGATCAAGACGCTGTAAAAACTGCCTGTAGCGGCGGGGGTGAAAGGCCAGTTGAAAATCGTCGGCACGTAAATCGCGCGGATCATGCTGGTCAGCCCGAAAGTCAGCCCCAAAACCGCGCCCGCTTTTACGCCCAGCACCGCCGCGCCGACAATTACGGGGATATGCAAGGTTGTAAGGTTAAACACAGGTGTGACGGGGATAAGCCCAAGCCCGGGTACCGCGCCCATGATAATTTGGATCGCGATCAGAAGCGTCAGCTGTATCATATAGCGGGTGTTTGTTCTTTTCATGAGGGTATCTCTCCTTTTTCCATTGCCCTGCCGTAGAGGATTTTCAGCCCCTCCAGCACCAGGCTTTCATCAATTGTAATGCGCTCGCGGCAGTGGGGGGTGATCGCCCGCGCGAAACCTCCGAACGCGGGAAGGGAAAGCGTGCCGCCAATTTCTTCCCGAAAGCGCCCGATCATCCCGTCCAGCATGGCGGCCGTGCCGTAGACAATGCCGCTTTTCATACAGCCTATTGTATTTCCGCCGATTAGCTCACCGGGATTGTCGAGGCTGATATGCGGCAGCTGGGCAGTTTTTTTGGCAAGCGCCTCCAGCGATATGCCAATCCCGGGGCTTAAAGCGCCGCCCAGTATCTGCGCGTTTTCATCAATCACAAAAATTACCGTCGCTGTCCCAAGCCCGATAAAAAGGCATGGGAGCGGCATTTTTTCGATTACCGCCGCCGCCGCGCAGACAAGGTCCGCGCCGAGCTGCTCCGGCCTGTCTGTCTTTACACCGAGCGCGCGCACCATGCCCGGGGATACAAGATAAACCCGGTCGGTCTGCAGCACCTGTTTTACGGACATGAGCAGGATGTTTGAAAGCGGGGGGACCACGCTTGCGATCATCGCGCCGTCAAACTGGCCGCTGTTTGAATCCCGCAGGCGGAAAACATCCAGCAGCTTTGCGGCGTATTCGTCCGGCGTGCCGCGTAAATCAGTGCGCATGGATGAAACGAAGATAAGCGCATCGCCGTCCCAGGCGCCTACTTTTATATTTGTATTTCCGATATCTACGGTAAGAAGCATGGCAGACCGTCCTGTTATAGTTTTGACACGGTTAACATTATAACATTAAATCGCCGCGATGACAATGAAATAATCGAAAATTAACAATTGCGGTAATTTGCGGACGGCAGATTGCCGCCCCTACATATTCCCCATCTGTAAGACAGCACAAAAACACACACTACAAAAAGGTGTACCTTTTGATAGTAGCCGCGACGGCAATGCAAAAACCCCGGATTCACCGGGGTTTTGTAAAATTATTGTGAGGAATCTTAAAAATCGCTTGCAATATCGGTATATTTTGTGTACAATGATTTATACACACGCACTATCAAAAAGTACACCTTTTGATAGTAAATTAAAATTTTGGGGGCTTATGAAAATGAAAAAAATCCTTGCATTTCTAATTATAACCGCGCTGGTAGTCGGGATGATGCCGATGGTGGGGTTGGCGGCGCCAGTAACTGGTACCGGAGGTGAAGCTACAGTAAAATCTCTTGTAACTGTAACCCATGCCGGTAATCCCGTACAGCATAACGCAGGCTATGACAGATACGGCTACGGACCATTATGGAACAGTGTAAATGAAGAATATGAATACGGTATTCCGGGCGCTATGCCGACAGCTGATAGAAATAGTTCACGTATTATATTAAATTTTATTAATAATCCAACAACTATAAAAATCGTCAGTACAAGCACAACTATCACTAATGCAAACAAAGATTTTACACTGTCCGTTGTTAACCATAATGATGCCTTTGAAATAGATATCAATTCTTCTACATTTACCATTAGGTTTATTCAAATAGCACAGGTTAGGATTGAAGATGGCAGTGGTAATTTTGTTACAGGTGAAAATCTTGTTACTAGTGTGACCGGTTCTGCCGGCGGCCACGCGACTTCTTTGCAAGATAAAATAGATGGTTTGAACAGCGGCATACAAAGCTTGGATGTCGGTGACTCCGTTACATTTGTTATTCCGTCAGGAATGCAGTTGAGAAGCGGAAGCACTGTAATTACAGGGACACGTACAGTGACATTCGGTTCCGGTGGTTTGACTACGTATATTTATGAAGATTATGTTGCCCCAATCATAAACGACAACTCCGGCAGTTCCTCCAGTAGCTCATCTTCCAGTAGTTCCAGCTCATCCGGTGGCGGTGGCGGCGGCGGCGTTATCCCGACAACGCCTGTAAACACCGTGCAAACCGTAACCGCAACAACAGCAAGCACCGAAACCCGCAGCGCAGTCGCGTCGGCAGTGGCGGCGGGCAATGATACAGCGACTGTTAATCTGAAAAACGCCGGCGATATCAGCCTTGCGAATTTGCAGACAATCGCGGCGGCGGCGAATAATTCCAATATCGAAACCGTAAAACTGCAAGCCGACAGCATGAGCGCAGACGGCAAAAGCGTTGATGTACGCATTTCGTTAGACCCGACGCTTGCGAAAACAGGCTTGAATTTATCGGCGTCCACCACGAACACAGCGGCGGCGCAGTCAAAGGCAACCTTCACGAAATTCTTTGACAACGACTTGATGACCGTTGCACTCGGGCAAAAAGGCAGCTTCGGGCAGGATGTCCGCATCGCCGTAAAGCTCGATCCCAAGCTGAAAACCGACAAGCTTTACTTCTATGTCTTCGACAGCGCAACGAACACTTTCCGGCAGATTAAAAATGCAAAATACGTCATAGACAAAAACGGCTACGTGCATTTTACCACCGCGATGGGCGGGGAGATTGTGATTAGTGATGGGGCTTTAGCCCGCAAATAACAGCAACAAAACACCAAACCAAAACCCGGAGGCTGTCTTAGCTGACAGCCTCCGGGTTGTTTTTGCTTGCGGTTCAAACACATCAAATATTAAGCATTTCCGCGAGCAGATACCTTTTTTCCTTTTTCTCCGTTATCCCAAGCTTGCGGTAAACGCCGGAAAGGCAGGTTTTCACGCGGCTTTCCGATAAACAGACTTTATCCGCTATTTCCTTGTTCCTCATCCCCCTTGCGGCGCAAAGGGCAACAGATAACTCAGTTTCCGATAATAAAGACTGTACGCCCGCGGGGGATATTTTTTTCGTGCGGATGGAGTTCATAAGCCGTACAAACCCTA
>WRLS01000197.1 GCA_009776345.1 Oscillospiraceae bacterium
TTATCCTTTTTTAGCCGAAGCGGAGTTTATTCCGATCACCTTTCACCGCGATGTTTGCGTGTTCGCCAGGAAAAAAGGGGATACCGCAATCGTGTTCGCGGTGAACCGCATACTGGAGGACCGCCGCATCGATTTGCCGCTTGAGTTTAAAGATGTGCGTCCGCTTGTTGTCTCGGGTCCGTATGATAACGGCGTGCTGGGCGGTTACAGCGGCGTGGTGCTCGCCGCTGGGATAAAATGATGGACGCAGTTGAATCCCACTTGTGGGTTTCATTCCCAGCCGCGTGGCGGCGTTCGTGTAACTAAGCGGGCCATACCCCGTAGCTTGCTGCGGGGCGCTTGATTTTAAACATCCTGTTTTGGTGCTTTCCTTTAACAACTGCGAGCTGCATTGCTGTGCTTTAGACGGATATAAAGGCAATCGCGAGGCGCTGTTAAACCGGTTAAAATCGATCAGCGATTATTTTAATTCAAAACCTAAGACCAACAGATATCGAATCTGGTATAACATGGATGACAGCGTTTTGACAGACGATATTATAGAAAGCATTACAGAAAGCCTTTTCAAAATCAATGACAGCATCATAAAAATTGCTTTTATCGGTGCGAATAGAAAGAAAAAGCGCTTTGATAAAGTACTGCGCAAAACAACATTCAATAGGCCGGTTTGTTATTTTTCCGACGCGGAGCTGGCGAAAGAATGGCTTATATAACGAACAACCGCCGGATATAAGTCCGGCGGTTGTTATAGTAGAAAGACTATATACCGCGCTTAAATCAGCAGATACGCAAGCGCCAAAATGAGCGTTGTGTCGGCGCGCTGGTTGATTAAGATAAGTAAAAGCCCGATAATGAGAAGATAATCCTCGTCTAATCCCAGCGCACCCATTATGTCCTCCACGATGGTGGTGCGCTGGCTGGATGAGGCCTGTACCGGAGGCTCCGGCTGGGTATCCTGCTCGATATCCGGCTGCGTATCCTGCGGCCTTTGCTGCTGTCTTTGCGGCGTCTCGTTTTGCCGCTGTCCGCCGCGGCGCTGCTGCGGTCTGCGGTTTCCCGTGCCGTTATTCCAGTTGCGGTTGCGTGATTGCGTGCCGTTGTTGCCGCCGTTTGTGTCATCCACCGCTTGTCTTGCGCGGTTTTGCATTTCACGCACGCGCTCCTCTGCGTCGCGCTGCATGCGCGCCATGTCGGCGTCGCTGTATTCCCGTCTGCCTAGCGTCATTTTGTCACCTCCTGCCACTGCCGAACAACCCGCCAAGCCCGCCGCCAAGCAGGTTCCCGAGTCCGCCGCCAAGTCCGCCGCCAAGCAGGTTCCCAAGACCGCCGCCAAGTCCGCCGAGGATGTTATCCATTTCGCCGAACAGCCCGCTTTCCTTAATCAGCGGCAAGAATTGTATCAGCTGCATGATGCGTACCGCGTCGTCCACTTTTTTGGCGCGCTCTGCCTTTAGCCGCGGCTTTAGGGCGAACAGCAAATCAATGTTCGCGCGGTTTTGCTGTACGCTC
The DNA here is from genome assembly GCA_009776345.1 of Oscillospiraceae bacterium. GTDB lineage: Bacteria > Bacillota > Clostridia > Oscillospirales > Ruminococcaceae > WRAV01. The sequence goes on from WRLS01000197.1 coordinate 1,510, forward strand.
GAAAGCGCGCTTGACAGCTTCGTTATAGTGCCTAAATCAATATTCGGCAAACCCCCGGGTTGACGCGCGGATGCGTTTTGTCCTCCTAAAAGCGCAGTCAGCGCGGATAAATCAGGCCCCTGTGCGTCCTGCTTTGGCGGGGCGCTGTTCATAATTCCGCCCAACATTCCGGAAATCGACGACAAATCAGGCATATTGTTTGCGGGGGCCTGCGGCTGCTGGTTCATGGGGAGGCCGAAAAGCGCCGCTATTTTTGACAGGTCGGGAGCCGCGGCTTGCGCTGGCGGCGCGGGGCTGCCCGCGCCGCCCAGAAGCGACGACAGTGCGGATAAATCCGGTGCGCCCCCGCCGGATACCGGAACCGGAGCTTGCGGCTGAACCGGGGCCTGTGATTGAACCGGGGCCGGGGGTTCTGTCCCGGTAAGCCCCAGAGACGCCGCCATTTCCTGTATCTGGCGCATAGATTCGGGATTACTCATGACTTGGTTTATGACGTTTGCTAAATCGTCCACGTAAAAACGCTCCTTTCACGAGATGTCCCGGACTTATTTCCCTTTCGCGAAGCCGGAAATAATATCCTTTGCCTTATCGCTTTTAAGAATGGCCTCCAGCGCCTTCGGATCTTTTAAAATATCCCCGATTTTATTTTTTGTGCTTTCGTCAAGCCCGTTTATCGCTTCGCTTATATTCCCGCTTTCAAGCTGCTGTTTTAATGATTGCGGATCCTTACCGAGTTTTTTGCCGGCCATACCGAGCAGGAAATCCATTTTATCAGGAGATAAATTCATATTTTAAATACACCGCCATTTCATTTATTTTCATTTTATGATAAAATAATATAATATAATACTAAACTGGGGAGGCAAAAGTGTGCGCATCGTGGTTTTTTCCGATAGTCATAACAATTATTTTGCGTTGCGGGATATTGTTTTGTCCCAGCCTGAGGCGGAAGCCTTTTTGCATCTGGGCGACGGCTGTAAAGAATTCGATTATCTTGCCGCAAATTTCCCCTTGCGGATTATGAAAGGCCTGCGCGGGAACTGTGATTGGGGTATGCCCGGCAACACGCAGGCGGTCATTGAGCTCGCGGGCAAGCGGATATTTTATACGCATGGACATACGTTCGGCGTGAAGTCCGGGCTTGAAAGGCTCAAGGAAGCGGCCCGTGAATCAAAATCCGACATCGCGCTTTTCGGGCACACTCATATTGCCACTACGTTTTACGAGGATAAAATCCATTACATGAACCCCGGCAGCATCGAAAAGCCGCAGCAAGGCAGGGCGTCCTACGGCATTCTTGACATAACGAAAGCCGGAATCGCTACGTTTATCGTTGAAATATCGGTTTGAACCCGGGGCCTTTGCCGTTCCAGTACCAGTATATGCACCCCGGACGAAAATGGAACTTAGACCCTGGTGTTGTGACCGGTCAGAAATTATGAAATAGATTTTCGCTGCCGCCTTTCCACGCAAGGCGGAGGACGCAGACGGACTTTCGCCCGGTAAGGACGACAACGAAGCGCGGTCGGTGCGGCAGTAGAAAAGATATCATAAGAGCTGGCTGGTCAGGGCACTAGAACCCGCGAACAAACATCGCCGCTATCTTCGTAAAAATATATCC
>WRLS01000198.1 GCA_009776345.1 Oscillospiraceae bacterium
AAGGGGGCAAGGGGTTACATGCCCGACCGCCAAAGGCGAATCGAATATTCGCGGTCGGGGATGGAACCCCGACCCTACCTTGAAACCTATAACCTAAATCCTAAAACCTGCCGAAGGCAAAACACCCGTCACCGCGACGAACAAGTCGTCACGGTGCCACCCTCTTTAAAAAAGAGGGTACGTCCTACGGTTGCTTTGCTCTTTTATTGTGAAGGAATAAATCTTGCTGTAGCTTTACCCTCTTTTTTAAAGAGGGTGGATTCAAAGCGGTCACGCTTTGAAGACGGGTGTTTTGGTGTTTTGCCTTCGGCAGGATTAGGTTTTAGGAATGAGGATATAGGAAGGGAAGGAAATTGTCGTGACGTCCTTTTCCTAAAACCTGAAACCTAAATCCTAAAACCTGCGCAGCCGCGCCTTACTCCGCCTCCGTCACTTGTAAAACGATGATATGGTCGCCGCCTGTCGCCCAGACGAGGCCTTTGCCGGGGGCGCTTATTTTCAGCACCGCCTGTGATTCGCCCAGCGGCAGCTCGCGCTCCGACAGGTCTACCTCCATGATGATATCCTCCGCCGTCATGGTTTCCAGTATTTCCGGAAGGCCGACAAAGCGGACGTTGTAGACCGTTTCCCCGCCGAGGATGCGCACATCGCGGTCGCCCGGTTTGTTAAGCAGGTCTATGCCGGTCGCGGTGAAGCTGACTTCCCCCCAGCCGTCGCTTGAAAAGCGCACGGACACGCTGCTTACGCTTTCCAGCCTGGTGTAGCCTTCGGGGACATTGAGCGGGAACATAAACACCGTGCTTTCCCTGTTTACGGTGCGCAGGTCGATATGCCCGAGCATGATTTCGCTGTGGCGGTCGGCTATATCGGCGGGGGCGGCAACCTCGATGAAATCGGTGGAAAGCGTGTGCTTTAGCTCCCCGAGCGGGAAGCCCTTCGGGACATGGTGGAAGCCGACCCTTACGCCAAGCCCTGTGCGCTTGAGTACGGGGATGACCAGCCGCGCCTCCGGGTAGTCTATTGTGAGGTGGCTTGCCTCCAGGTCGATTTCCTCGCCCGCTTCGTCAAGTATTACGATATCGTAGTCCGCGATATGGTCGCGCGTGAGGAATTCGGTAAGCTCCGCGGTAATCACCGCCCTGCTGACCTTGCTGACCTGTGCCTGCGGACCGCGGATTGTGATTTCGCTCGGGGTTATCCTCTGCTCCCCGCCGATAAATCCCGCCGCGAAGCCCAAGCCGTTTATCATATCCGTGACGGGGAATTCCCGGCTGACAAGATGGTCGAAGGTGACGGGGATTGTGCGCGGCTCGTATAAAATCTCATTGAAGAGCGCCCTGTCGTAATGCGGGTTTACGGGGACAAGCGGCAGGGAGTAGGTGCCGGGGCCGTCGATGAGTAAATCATCCGGCACGCGCACGGTCGCTGTAAAGAACAGCGAGTTTTGGGATGTGATCGCAACGCGGTCGCCCGTGACGCGCACGGACACCGCGTCCATGCCGGTGCCGATCGGGTTTACGCCAAGCTCCAGGAACGCGTCTGTCTGCCCCGTAATATCTACAGGCACACCCGAAAAGCTCTGTACATAGCCGCCCCTGCCGACTGTCATTGCTACAATAATCCAAATAAGCGCGGCGGTAAGCACGGAAAACACAAACACAAATGTGTTGTTTTCCGCCAGCCTGACTTTTGCTTTGCCCGCTTTCTTCATGCTATTTGCCTTTCTTTTTGCCGGATTTTTTGGATTTTGCGGATTTGCCCGGGTTCGCGCCGTTTTTCGGTTGCAGTATTTTAGACAGCGGGTGCTTGGCGGAATGGTCGGGGGCGCTTTCCGCGCTTAGTGTATAGGTGAGCAGGCGCTGGAGCTGTGCCTCGGAAAGGCCGCGCTGAAGGCGGGAATCCACAGCGGCGGAGATCTTGCCGCTTTCTTCGGACACTACGATGACCACGGCGTCGGACACTTCGCTTATGCCGAGGGCGGCGCGGTGGCGCGTGCCGAGGTCGCGCGCGATCTCCATATTGCCGGAGAGCGGCAGGTAACAGCCCGCCGCGTACAGGCGGTTTTCGCGGATGATCATCGCGCCGTCGTGCAGCGGGGATTTGTTGAAGAAGATGTTTTCGATAAGCTCCGGGCTGGGCTTTGAATCAATCTGTGTGCCTGTAGCGGCGACATCGCCCAGCTTGATTTCCCGCTCAACAACAATCAGCGCGCCGGTTTTCTGCGCGGACAGCGCACGGCAGCTTGCGGACAAGGTCGCGATAAGCTCCTGGATTTGCGCAACGCGCTCCGATTCGCCGGACACAGGCGTTCCGAACACGTTTATATCGGATATTTTACTGCGCCCCACCTGCTCCAAAGCGCGCCGAAGCTCCGGCTGGAACAGTACGACCAGCGCGATAATACCTACATTGAGCAGCGCGTCTACAATAAAATGCAGGCCGATTAAATTAAACCGGCCGGAAATAAAATACACGGCAAAAATAACCGCGAGCGCCTTTACAAACTGCATGGCGCGTGTTTCGCGGACAATTTTAAACGCCTGATAAATGATAAACGCCATCGCCGCCACATCGAAGAAATCAGCAAAGCCAAAGCTGCTGAAAACATTGAAGGCGTTTATCGCGTTTGTGGTGACGGCATTTATTACGCTTTCTAACATAAGGCTATTCTTCCGGATGTTTTATACTAATATCCGTTTAAGAAATAGACAAAAAATCGAGCAAAAGCTTTCAGTTATGGGTTTTGCGAAGATTTTTTGTCCTCATTTCTAACGGAGATTAGTATTATGATGGGGGGGATGTAACTATTTTATCATATTACAGCGGGATTGCAATAATTATTTTGCGGAAATGCGCGGTAAGGGCATGAATAAATATAGCAATTCCGGTTGTCCTTTGCCGGAATTGTTATATTTGCCATGTTTGGCGGCTGCACAAGCGCGCTCCGCACGCAATTATTTACTTTCTTTTTGCGCCGCCAAAAAGAAAGTAACAAAGAAAAACGCGGTTGCAGCAGCGCGCTCCGCGACGCAATCACTTACTTTCTTTTTGTCCCGCCAAAAAGAAAGTAACAAAGAAAAACGCGGCTTAGGGGGCTGGGGGCCGCTGCCCCCGCTCG
>WRLS01000199.1 GCA_009776345.1 Oscillospiraceae bacterium
CTATACAGCATACCCCATAAACAGGCTAAAACTGCGCAAAACAGCAAAAAATGGGTGAGTTCACCTAGGGGAGGCATGGAGGGGCGGGCCCCTCCATGTGAAATCGTGGCCGGCGGCATGTACAGTCTGCGCACCCCTCTTCGCTTTGCTTGAGGGGCGTTCCGCGGCGCTGCGCACGCTCGCGCCGCTACAGTCGGGCTGCGCCCTCCCTTGACGGCCACGGGGGAAATGCCAGATTATGAAGGGTTCGCGCAGCGAACCTGGAGCGAGTGAGAGCGAAACCGAGCGCCCGTCCGGTGGACGGCGCGCCGCAGGCGTGAGCGAGGTTGAAGCTCAGTGAACACTTGGTGAGCGGAAGCGGCAGCGCGCCGCGAGCATAGTGGGAGCCTGTTAGAATAACGGACAGATTGGTAGAATAGAGGGGCGGCCCAGAGAAGGAGGAAAACCATGTCCGAAAATATCAGGCGGCAGTATGACGAGGAGTTCAAGAAGAACGCGGTAAAACTGAGCTATGCCAGCCCAAAGCCCATCAGCGAGGTAGCAAGGGATTTGGGTATTGGCGAAGGCCGGCTATATGCATGGCGCAAGAAATATACCGCTGAAGGCGACAAGACCCGGTGGGCGACGCTGGATGAAGAGAACAAAGCGCTTAGGCTGGAGGTGGCCCAACTGAGGATGGAACAAGACATGTTAAAAAAGGCTACAGCCTACTTTGCAAGCCTGCACAAGTAATCTATAAGTTTATGCAAGAACATGTAGAGTACCCAGTGGCAAAGTGGGCGAAATATTTTCAGGTATCGCGCAGCGGGTATTACGCTTATGCAAAGCACCGGGAGGCCCGCGAAAAAGAAGGTGCGGCGCTGAAGGGGCTCGTAAGGCGGATATTCGAAGGGAGCGGCGGGACATACGGACCGGACAGGGTAAGCGGGATACTACGAAAACGTGGACATAAGGCGTCATATAGGCGGATCGGCGGCATGATGGCGGAAATGGGGCTGAGCTCCATACACAACAGGCACAAGGCCCGCAGCCTTACAGACAGCCGCAAAGCGCGCGGGGAAGGGTACGTCAACCTGGTAAAAGGGAAAAACTTTGATAAGCCGCTGCAGGCCGTATGTTCGGACATCACGTATCTAAAAAGCGGCGAGGGGTGGCTGTACCAGTGTGTGGTGAAAGATATCGTCACTAAGCGCATTATAGGGGAAGCCACTAGTGAAACGCTGAAAAAGGGGCTGGTAATACGTGCGTTTCTAAATGCACAGGCACGCCACAAGCTGGCGCCGGGCGCCATCTTCCATTCTGACCGCGGCAGCCAGTATACGTCAAAGGGGTTTATGGATACGTTGAAACTGTATGGGATAGCGCAGAGCTTTTCGCGGGTGGGGATGCCCGGGGACAACGCGTGGGCGGAGAGCTTCTTTGCGACGCTTAAGAAAGAGTGCATACATTTCAGGCATTTCGCCACGCGGGAAAGGTTACGTGCAACCATTTTCGCATGGACGGGGGGCTTCTACAGCACACGGCGCGTGCAGGCCGGGCTGGGCTATATGACGCCTCAAGAATACGCCGCATCCCTGAGGGCAAGCGGCAGCCGCGTAGCGTAAGCCATTAGGGGTATGGCCAGCTATGGCTGCCCAACCCCAATGACATTATACGAAAGTGTGTTGTCAATGTTGGGTAGTATTTACTCGGCGGCCGGGCCGCCCCGCAAATCTCCACCCGGCCATTGACAAAAAAAGTGCATCATTCGATAACTGGCTATGGCACTACTTCTTTACTAAACTGTCCGCAAAAGTGTTGACAACCCAGCGAAGCTAAAATGGAATTGTTGAGAGGAGGGAAAACACGAAACCTTGATTATATCGAACTCTTTGTTCTGTCCGACGCAAAGGGCGAAATTGCTTTTTATGAAGATTATGGATTTGACACAGTATCGCATACGATGAGATTTGGATTGGAAGGAAATCAATCGGCATATGAATAACTCAATGAGCAATGAGCTGCAAAATAACCTTGACAGGCTGCATACAACTGATTTGGGGCTAAACCGTATCAGGAAAAATTTGGATTTGGATATATCTGATATAGTAGGCTGGTGCAAGCAAAAGGTTTTGACCGCAGAAGATATATTCCGACAGGGTAAAAATTGGTATGTTAATTGCGATAACTGCGTAATAACTATTAACGCCCGCAGTTACACGATAATCACAGCGCACAAAAGGAAACAAACTGCGGTTGATGAGGTAGCTGTGAGTTCATTGCCAAACCCGAATACAAAACATCCAGTGCCGGGGTTTCCGGTCATATATGTTAAGCCGACTATTACCAGACCGAATATAATTGTTGGCGATTTTACATATTACAGCGGCGAAGATTTCGAGAGCCGCGTTACCCACCACTACGAGTTTTACGGCGACAAGCTGATAATAGGAAAGTTTTGCCAGATAGCCGCTGACGTGGAGTTCATTATGAACGGCGCGAATCACAAGATGGATGGGGCAAGCACCTTCCCGTTCTATATTTTCGGGTGGAAACAAGATGTGCCGCCGCTGTCGGATATGCCGCATAAAGGGGACACCGTAGTAGGCAACGATGTGTGGATTGGCCAGAACGCGGTCATACTCCCCGGCGTCCACATTGGCAATGGCGCGATCATCGGCGCGAACAGCGTAGTGGGAAGCAATGTTGAGCCATATGCAATCGTTGTTGGCAATCCTGCCAAGACTGTCCGCAAACGATTTGATGATGAACTGATTGCGCTCCTGCAAGAGTTCAGGTGGTGGGACAAAGCAATAGACGAGATTCAGGAGTTAATCCCGTTGCTGCATGATAATGACTTAGGGCGTGTTAAACAAGAAATAGAAAGGCGGCTGGCTAAATGAAAAATCCATCAATCCGTCTTATTGCCGAAAACAAAAAAGAGTTTCTGCCGCTTTTGCTTCTTGGCGATGAGCTTATAAGCGATATCGAAAAGTATCTTGAGCGCGGGGACTTATTCGCCTTGTATGACGGCGACTTGAAAAGCGTGTGCGTTGTAACCGACGAGGGCGGCGGTGTTTTGGAAATTCAAAACCTTGCAAC
>WRLS01000200.1 GCA_009776345.1 Oscillospiraceae bacterium
ACCACCCGCGCTTCGCCAACCGTATAATTATGGGTGCGGACCCGGTTGCTGTCGACGTTGTATGCACGCATATTATGATGCAAAACCCGCGTATCCGCCATTTACAGTGGGCGGCCGATTTCGGGCTGGGCAACGACAACCTCGATTACATCAATATCCACGGTATGCCGCTTGAGGAGGCAAAACTGCCGTTCATGTCGCCCGCCGGGGAAATAGAGGAACAGACCTGCGGAAGGATGCGCCTAACCGACCTCGGCTCATGTTCGCTTTGCCGTGTTGTCGTGCAAAGCTCGCTGTTCCGTTTCAGCTCCCCGGACAGCCTTATAAAAGACGTAGAAATCGTGTACGGCCCCGGCGAGTGGGATACTTCCGGCGGAAAATCGCAGTGCAGCCTGCTTGTCGGGGACTGCATCCGGGAAGAATACCGCAGTATGGGCGCTTGGGTCCCCGGCTGCCCTGTCAGCCGCGAAGGCTTTATAGAAGCGCTTGCCGCACAGGATATCGTATGCTCTAAATGCGAACAGGCGGTAAATACCTTCATCGAAAACCATAAGCCCGAGGAGCTGGAGTTTGTGCGCATACTCGCCTCAAACAAAACCGTGTACCAAAGCGCGGCGAACATGGCGGGCCCCACAGATTTCCTGCTTGCCGTGGGCAACTGCCAGCTCCCCTACGCGCGGTTCCACGTAACCCGCAGCAAGGACGAGCTGATACAAATGGGCATCGCGGACAAAGTAAGCGCGGATTTCTTCGTGATACACATCCCCGGCCACAACCCATCGCAGGATGAGCTGGAGGCCGCACTTTCTGAGCTTAAAAAACGCGCGGAAAAGTGGGAGGCATTACAGAAGGATTAAGGGTTCGGGAAGGGGCGGAAATTGCAGGGTCGGGGTTCCATCCCCGACCGCGAATTGCCGCGATGCATCGAACAATGCGGGCGGGGGTTGAACCGGCGCTACGCGCAGGATTGAGGATTGAGGTTTTAGGATTAAGGAAAGGGATATGTAGGGGCGGCAACCTGCCGCCCGAATTTACCGGACAATCAACAATATTGCATCGTAGGGGCGACCCTCGCGGTCGCCCTACCCGAAACCTACTATAACTAACGCCCAATAAACCCCCACATGATATTGCATATTTATGCAAAACGCTGAATTTCTATTTTCTCTTGACAAAAACAAAAAAAAGGCTTATGATATTTATCAAATGCAGTGACGGAGAGAGTACGCCGAAAGCGAACGCCGCAGTGAGCCGGGGACAGTGCGAACCCGGTACAAGTAGCCTTCAGCCGAAAATCACTCCCGAGCATCGCGCCGAACGCTTTGCCGCCGGTTTGTTATCTTCCGGTATGGCAGGCAAGTAAGCCGCGACGGTTCCCCGCCGTTAACAGGGGCGCATATGCTGGTATGGCGTAATATGGGTGGTACAGCGAAAGCTTTCTTGTCTGTTGGCTTTCGTCCCGGATGCGTAGGCTGAAAAATTTCAGCCAATCGTATGGGGCGGGAGTTTTTTGTTGCCCCAAACAACACAGGGAGGTGCTCGGGCTATGGACGTAGCCGCTGTAATCGGCCGGTTTAGGTTCTAATAATTTACTAAAATAAACCGGTCGGAGGGTGTTTCTGTAATGAATAAAAAGCAAGGGTTATTTGCCGTTTTGGCGGCGGTTACGGTTCAGTTTGTCCTGGGCGTCGCGTATATCTGGAGCGTGTTCCAAACAGGCATCGCAAACAGCATTTTCGGCGGCGACCACGCTGCCGCAAGCCTTACATTTTCACTGCTGCTGGCAATCCTTACAATCGGCAGCGTTATCGGCGGCAAGCTTGCCGCAAAGCACGGCACACGCAAAGTTGTATTTATCGGCGGGATTATTTTAAGCGCGGGGTTTTTCCTTGCATCCTTTGTCACTTCAGCCGCCCCGTGGCTTTTGTGGCTTACCTACGGCGCGATGGGCGGGCTTGGCATGGGCTTTACATATTCCACGACAATTGCCTGCGCGCAAAAATGGTACCCGCATAAAAAAGGCCTGGTCACAGGTGTGATCGTTTCCGCGCTTGGCTTCGGCGGGGTTGTGTTTACCCCGATTGTAGAAAGGCTGATCGCATCCTTCGGCGGGGAAGGCGCGGGCGAAACGCAGTCCTTTTTGGCATTGAGCGCGGTCTTTTTAGTCGTCTGCACCGTCGGCAGTATTTTCATGAAGACCCCGCCGGACGGTTATATGGCTTCACCCGCAGCAGCAGGCCCCGCCGCACCTGCCCCGGCAAAAAACTTTACATCGCTGGAAATGGTTAAGACGCCGCAGTTTTATTTAATCATCGCGACATATATGCTGGCGTGCATGGGCGGGCTTATGATGATAGGCTTCGCCAAACCCATCGCGGTCGCGAAAGGGCTTGGGGCAACGGCGACGGTCGGCGTGCTGGCGATATCTATGTTCAACTCCCTCGGGCGGCTTTTATGGGGCATGGTTTCGGATAAGATCGGGCGGCAGAACACGATACTGGTTTTACTGACGGGCAGCGCGGCGCTCTCGCTTTTCGTAAACGCCGTAAACGGGTACTGGGTTTATGTGCTTATCGCGCTGATCGGGTTTTTCTACGGCGGGATCATCGGCACATACCCAACGCTTACCGCCGACCTTTTCGGCGCGAAGAACCTGGCGACCAACTACGGGTTCGTATTATTGGGCTTTGGCGCGGGCGCGATTATATCATCGCAGATCGCAGGGTATTATAAAAATGTGGCGGAAAATGACATAAGCCTCATGTTCCCTGCATTTGTAATCGCATCCTGCTGCGCGGCCGCAGGCATTGTAATGATGCTGGTATTAAGGGCATATAGAAAACAGGAAATAGGAATTAGAAATTAGTAAGGGAAGAAGCGATAAGTTTTGTCCCAAGAAAAAGTGCAGACTACACAGGCAAGCAGGCACAAAACTAAAGCATGGAGCGACGCCAGGCACAAAACTGCGCACGTAATTACAGCGGAAAAAGTCTTTGATTTCTTTTATTCCTAATACCTTTTTCCGCGTTCGAGACCTGGAGCTCGGCTCGGCTGAGCGATTGGGCGGATTATAGG
>WRLS01000201.1 GCA_009776345.1 Oscillospiraceae bacterium
CGTCTATGTGACGACGGCGCCGGGCAAGGAACATTTGCGCGGGGAGGCCAAAAACTTCACATCGCCGGGCGGACAGGGTGCGCGCGTCATGCGCTCCCCCTATAAAAACGCCCAAATCCGCTTCATGCTCGGTGAACCGCCGCCAAACGCGGACCCCGAAAATACCTTGTGCGTCTGGCTTTCGGACAGCTTCGGGGAGGAATATTTGATCCCGGACAGCTTGTTCATGCAGGGCAGGGCGAGGGCGGTGCTGTCTGTTGCCTTCGTAAACGGGCAGGGGACGGGGTTTGAGCGCAAGCAGGGACAGCTCTACTCCTACCGCTGTGAACCCGGCAAGCTGGAAAAACTCTTTTTGTATTTCTTGGAATACGCCTGTGCCGCGCCGCTGTTTTGCTATCTTTCGGGGAATCCTCTCCGGCAGAAATATCCCGACAATCTGCCCGCCGGGCTGTTCGGCGTTGACGCTGTGGAGCCGATTGTAAAGGTATCCGCGCCTGATCGCATAGAAGAAGGCCGGAGCGGCAAGCTCACAATCTCAGTGCATCCGCAAAATATGCCCGCGCCTGCGATTACTTACGTCGTCGTACCGGATGGAATTATTGACTGCTCCGGCGGCGCTGTAAATGCGCTTTCTGTAGGCGATGCGGTGGTGGAAGCATTTGTCAGCGGCGCGCCCGAACCATGCTCCCGCTTTAACGTGCGCGTCTATCGCCGCAATCGGATAAAAAGCCTTTCCATTTCAACACCGTCTATCGAGCTGCCGGTTGGCGGGACAGCGCAAATCCCTGTAAGCTGGGAACCCGCGGACGCGGACAACGTAAACGCAATTCAGTGGCGATGCTCAAATAATATCTGCCAAGCCAAAAGCGGCCCAAACGGGACCGGGCTGATTAAGGCCGTACAGCAAGGAGATTCGGCAATTACCGTATCCGCCGAGGGCGTAAGTACAACCATGCGGGTAAAAGTCCGACCGGCAGTGCGGGAAATTCGGCTTTCGGCTGAAAGCATCGAGCTTAAAATCGGCAGGGACGCGCAGTTTGCCGCAAGCTTTCTCCCCGCCGACGCCTACGACCCGCAAATCACCACCACCCTATCCGACCCCAGCGTTGTGCAATTCAAAAACGGCAAGCTCCTGCCCCGCCGGGTGGGCGAGACGTCCATCACCGTAAAAAGCGCGACAAGCGGCGTGTCGGCGGTCTGCAATGTTCGGGTTATGCCCTCGCAGGGGGAAGAAAGCACCGGCGCGGGGCTAACCTTCCTAGCGCTGCTGCTCATGCTGGTTAGCCTCGCCGTTACGCCATTTATAGGCATAGGGCTTGCCGCGGCTTCGGCGCTCTGCCTGTTTCTCGGCCCATACAAAAAACAGCGGCGGCTTTCGGTGTTCATGATTATTATTTTGCTGGGCTGCGCGGGTTCAATCATAAAAGCATTTTTTTAAGAACTCAGAGCTCAGAAATCAGAGCTCAGAAATCAGAACTCAGAAAGGACACAAAACAATAAGTTAGCCGCTCTACTATTTTCTAATTCCTAATTTCTATTTTCTATAAGGGGAGGGAACCGTCATGCCAAACCATGACCCATATAACGATTACGACGATATAGACCTTGAACCTGACGACATTCAGGAGGAAGAACGCGAATGGTTAGGGGCGCAGGACGTTGCCGAGGCGGCCGACTACACCGACGCCTCCGATACCGACGACGCGGCCGAGGAAGAAGAATACCTTGGCGGCGATGATACTGACGATGCCGCCGATTACTTAGATACTGCCGCTGATTCCGATGCCGCCGAGGAAGAACAGTACCTTGACAGCATAGACGAAAACAACACCGCCGATACGCCCGAGGAGGCGGAAGCGCAGTGGTTCGGCGAGGACGATACGGCCGCCGCAGAAGCCGAAATGGACGACGGACAAGACTTGACCGGCAGCGACAGCGCGGAAGCTGCGGATGCGGACATGGGCGAGAATTCGGGGGAAAACGACGGCGCCTGGGACGCCTTCGAGGGCGATGGAGCCGGCCAAACCGAGGAGGAAGAATACGAACAAGACCTCAAGGAATATGAGGAACAGATCTGGGCGCACGAACAGCATATGGAAAACGAAAGGCGTAATGAAGAGAAAGAGCAAGAGAGACAAGAAGCCGATCACAATAGAGACGGCTAACAAATAATTCATAATGCATAATGAATAATACTCTAAAAAACAAGAGGGGATGCAGCTTATGGAAATGGAAGAAAAAGAGTTTGATTTTGGTTTGCCGAATAAGATACTGCCCGTATTTTTTGTGATTGATTCCTCGGCGGGTATGTCCGGAGCGAAAACTGATACCGTAAACGCGGCAATGCGGAAGATACTTAGGGAACTGCCTGAGATTAAAGAGCTAAGCTTTGTGGATTTGAGGGTTGCGGTGCTTGCCTATGCGAATGACTGCCAATGGGTACGCCCAATGCCGGCAATTCCGGAAGCTTTTGAATGGACAGACCTGAAAGCGGGCGGCGAAGCGCGTTTCGGGGAAGCCTGTAAGGAACTTGCGCGTAAGATGACAACGAAGGAAAATGGATTCCTGCAAAGGCCATCCTCCGGTTATCCCCCTATTGTGATTTTGCTCGCCGGGGACGAATATGCGAGCGGCTATGAAGCAGGGCTTGATGTTCTTTTAAAAAACAATTGGTTTAAACATTCGCTGAAATTCGCGCTCCCCATTGGCAGCGGTTACTGCTTGCGGATGATGGAAGCGTTTACCGGGATGAAGGAAACGGTGCTAAACTTTAAATCCAATCCGGATTGCCTTTGCAAAACAGTTAAAAGTATAGTTGAGAATTACTGCCGTATTTACAACACAACTTATAGTGAGTACAAGCCGGGTATTCTCAGATTACTGGAGGCATTGAAGCAGGATATGGAACTAATTATTTAAAAGGAGATGCTTAAAATGACCATCAACCCGCCCGACGTCATAACCTGTCCGTCCTGTAAAACCGAGCAGCTTCGCTGTTCGCTTGGAAGCTACAATACATTTGACGCGCTTTATTATTCTGACG
>WRLS01000202.1 GCA_009776345.1 Oscillospiraceae bacterium
GGACGCGCGGGGGCGCGTCCCCTACGGCGCTTATACAGGTTTTAATACAAGTATGAACCCCGCAATCAGCTAAAACGAGAATTCCACCCGTATATTGTCCCCTGTGATAACAACGCGGTTTATCAGCTCACGCAGGACTGCCTGCCTTTCCCTTACAGTCATAATGCCCCAAGCAGACGATAAACCCTCCACGTCGGATTTAATACGCGTCATCCTGTCCGCCAGTACGCCCTGCTGCTGCTCCGCGCGGATTTTTTGGCTTAGCTTTTTCATTTCGGATTTGGCGGCCGCGATTGTTTCCAGCAATACCTCATCGCCCTCGTCCCCGAATTGGTTATAAAGGCGCTTTAGTTTTTTTGCCGTGTTATCATACCGGCGGTTAAGAAGCTCCAGCGCTGTTACCCCGTCATGCCGCGCGCCGCCTTCGCCCATATCAAACCGGAAGGAGAACAGCGCACCCGTTACTTCACCCTCCGCTTTATCCGCCCACAGCATTTCTTGCGTGCAATCAGGGTCGCGGGCAAGATGCGGTTTGCTTTTGTCCCGTGAATAACATACCAGCTTATGGCCGCGTTTGCCCCACTTCTGGTAGCGCATTTTCGCCCCGCACCGCCCGCAGTAGACCAGCCCCGTAAGAAGATGGTCCGACGATGCCCGCAGCCTTTTGGCAGAGCGGGCTTCCCGCATTTCCATAGCTCGCGCAAAAGTTTCCTCGTCGATGATCGGCTCATGCCTGCCTTTGTACTCCACGCCGTTGTAGACGATATAGCCGCAGTTCGTTCTGCGGCCGAGAATCTGCAATGCCTGCCGCTCGTAGCCAAGCCCTACAAGTTGCGCGATTTTATACAGCGGATAGCCCTGCAGATACAATGAATAGATGCGGCGCACGGCCTCTGCGTCACTGTTCGGGACAAGCACGCCGCGCTCGGTGTCGTAATCATAACCGAACGGGACGCGCCCGCCGCCCGGCCACAGGCCGCTTTTTACGCGCTCAAGCATCCCCATGCGGGTGCGTTCGCGGATATTTTCACGCTCAAGCTGCGCAAACGCGGAAAGGATCCCGATCATCAGCCGCCCCATGGGGGTAGATGTGTCCAGCGTTTCTTTAACCGACATGAACGCCGCGCCGCAGGGGTTGAAAACATCCTCTATCAGGTGAAGCGTATCCTTCTGGCTGCGGGACAGGCGGTCGAGCTTATAGACGATGACATGGCTGAGTTTGCCGCTTTGCGCATCGCCGATCAGCTCGCGGAGCTGCGGGCGGTCCAGCGTTGCGCCGGAATATCCGGGGTCTATGTAAAATTGGTAATTATGGATCTCCATAGTTACGCAATATGCTTTTAGGATTTCGCTTTGGGCGTCAATTGAATAACCCTCCTCCGCCTGGGCGTCGGTGGATACGCGGATATATAGGGCGGCGTGCTTGTTGCTTTGCCGCTGTGCGTTTATCGACGGATTTTTATTTTTTGGCAAGGGGCTTCCCTTTCGCGGTATTAGTCCTCTCGGACGCGTTGCGTACAATTTGGCTTACGGTGTTATTTTTTATTATGTGCGATTTTAGCTGTGCCTGCGGTACTTGCTTGCCGTTTACAAAAACCGTAACTTCCATAATGCCCCCCGCCTGATATCTTTAAGGACAGTATGGGCATAATGGCGGGGGTATATGCTTTTGGCGGATTTTATGGTATAATGTCCACAGAAGGGCGTGGACATTATAATTTATGCGCAACGCCTCGCCGCTAAAGCGGCAACCGGCTTTTGATGCGCAATTATACCATATCGCGGATACGCTATAATGCACACAGTTCTGTGCGGGGATGATCCATCATTTCAGGCCCTTTTACTTGGAGGCAAAACCTATATGCTGAACGGCAAAACGATCTTGATCACCGGCGGGACAGGCTCTTTTGGCCGCTATTTTACAAACTATGTTTTGGAGCGGTATAGCCCCAAAAAGCTGATCATATACTCCCGGGACGAATACAAGCAGTTTGTCATGCAGGAGCAGCTGCGCGACCATAACGGCACCCTGCGATACTTCATCGGCGACGTCCGGGACAAGGAGCGTCTGCGCCGGGCCTTTGAAGGGGTGGTCTTTGTCGTCCACGCCGCCGCCATGAAGCAGGTCCCGGCCTGCGAATACAACCCCAACGAAGCCATTAAAACCAACATCCACGGCGCCATGAACGTCATCGAGGCCGCGCTGGATTCCGGGGTCAGCCGCGTGGTTGCCCTCTCCACCGACAAGGCCGTCAACCCCATCAATTTGTACGGCGGAACCAAGCTGGTTTCCGACAAGCTGTTCATTGCCGCAAACGCCTATTCCGGCCATAAATATGTCCGGTTTTCGGTGGTGCGCTACGGCAATGTGGCCGGCAGCCGTGGTTCGGTCATCCCGTTTTTCGCGGATATCATCAAAAATGGCGGCAAAGAGCTGCCCATCACCGACTACCGGATGACGCGCTTCTGGATCAGCCTGGAGCAGGGCGTCGAGCTGGTGCTCAAAGCGCTGCGGGAGAGCAAGGGTGGCGAAACCTTTATTGCCAAAATCCCCTCATTCAAGGTCACCGATTTGGCTCAGGCCATGCTGCCCGGCTGCGAGATGCCCGAGGTGGGAATCCGGGAAGGGGAAAAGCTCCACGAGGTGATGGTCACCCGGGAGGATTCCCTCCATACGTATGAATACGACGAGCACTTCATCGTCTATCCGCAGTTGGCTTGGAAGCGCGACTCAGACATCCTTCCCGGGGGAAAACCCGTGGAGCGGGAGTTTGAATACTGCTCGGGCACCAACGCCCAATGGCTGGACAAAGACGCGCTCGCGGCGCGCCTGGCTGCCTTAGCAATCAAGCCATAATTTTCAGGGGAGCGCATATGAAAAATTTCGCCGGTTTTGACGCCGACAAACCATATCTTGTAACCGGTGCCGCGGGGTTTATCGGGTTCCACTTGTCCAAAACAATGCTGGAGCTGGGCGCGCGGGTGATCGGCTACGATAACCTCAACGACTATTATTCCG
>WRLS01000203.1 GCA_009776345.1 Oscillospiraceae bacterium
TGATACTGTCTACCGCGCCTTCGAAGCCGCCGCCGATGCCCGCACCGCCGGTTCCGCCTCCCGATGCTTCTACGGTTGCGTCCCCTTCTATTAAAATCCTTCCGCTCGCGCCGGACTGACCCCCGCCGATGCCTGCGCCGTTGTTGGTGTCGTCGCCGCCGGTGGCAGTTGCTGTAACCGTGCCGCCGGTGATGGTGATTTCGCCGCCCGCGCCCCATCGGCCGCCGCCAATGCCCGCGTTACCTTCGGCTGTTACGTTGCCGCCAGTGATAGCAATAATGCCGCCGGAGCCGCCGACGGCGGCGCCGATTGTGCCGCGGTCACCGCCGCCAATTCCCGCGCTGTTGTTGCCGCCGGTTGCGTTGACCGTTCCGCCTTTGATTTCGATTGTACCCCCATCGCCGCGCGCACCGCCGCCAATGCCCGCGCTGCTGTCCCTGCCTGTGGCTGTGACAGTGCCGCCTTCGATGATGATATGGCCGCCTGTGGCGCCTGTGGGGTCTGTGGAGCCGTTGCCGCCGCCAATTCCCGCGCTGCTGCTGCCGCCGTTGGCTGTCAGGCTGCCTGTGCCGTTTATGGTCAGCTTTGTTCCGGCGGGGGCTTGTATGCCCGCTCGATTAGGCCCAGCCGTAAGGGTATTGCTTCCCGTAATGGTAAGGTTCAAATCCGCGCCCGCGTTCAGCAAAAGCGGGGATTGGTCGGTGGTAAGCCCGGTAATCGACACGCCGTCCAGCGTGATGCTTGCCGTGCCATTTACCTCAATACGCCGCTCGTTTGTTACGGCGCCGGTGACGATGATATTCGCGCCATTTTTCACGGTTAGGATTGGGCTGGTCCAGTCGAAGTGGGCTGGATCTGCACTACCGTCTATCCATGTACCCGTTGATAGATTAAACGTACCTGTCGGGTCTGTCGAAAACAGCGAAATACCAGACCTGCTAATCGGCGGTATTATTTCATCCGTTAAGCCGGAGGAATCCGCGCAATCCTCGCCGCAGACATGGTCGCAGTCAATGCCCGTGTCCTTATCAAAGGCGCACAGGCCATCCCCGCAGATATGGGCGCAGTTATCCTGTTCCGGTGTAGTTTCATCGTCCGTTAAGCCGGTTGAATCCCCGCCCGGTTCACCATCCGACAAGCCGAGAGGAACCCCGCCGCAATCATCGTCACACACATGGTCGCAAGGTACAGGTTCTATGTAACCGCAATCCTCGTTGTGGGTATGAGCGGAGATTTCATCCTCATTATCGCTGACGAAGCCGCAGTCCGCGCCCTCGTCAAAGGTACACAGCCCATCCCCGCAGATATGGGCGCAGTCCGCGCCATACTGCTCCGGTAAAGGTGTGGCCCCAATCAGAAGAGTAAGTATCATCGCAAATGATAAAATCATAGCTGTTAGTTTTGTAAGTGGCCTGTTGGTTTTCATGTGTGTTCCTCCTAAACGGTTCGCGCCGTTTTTGTCGCCGGTGTACGCCCCCGGCACAGCGAATTTTTCATTTGAAACGCAACAAGGCGGCTCCCCCCGTGGAAAGGGAGAACCGCCTGCGGTTAAGTTGGATATTTTAAGATACGACAAATAAGCGGAACTACCCGCTTGCTTGCTTGCTTGCTTGCTTGCTTGCTTGCTTGCTTGCACAATTATAGGCACAACCCAGCATAAATGTCAAGCCTTTTCGTGTAAATTTTAGAAAAATTTGTATGCCTGTATCAGCTTAAATACGCATACATATATAGTTTATCATAATCAGCGGCTTTTGACAAATGTTTTTCTAATGTTTGGCTTGTTAATAATAGACAGATGAGTGCCACATAAAAACAGAGGGCGCTTCACCCCCTGTTAGCTTTTTTGATTTTCAGCATGAAACAAAGCGCGTGGATTATCGTATGGGCTTTCAGATTCCTTTATTTCCAACGCGGCTAGGGCGTCAGCCAACATGAATCTGGCCTGCCCGTCAGCGTGGGGGGGTGTAATAAGGACAAGACGTATCTTCATACCCATAAATAGTACGGAAAAATCAAGCAGGGGGTGTTGAGCGCTGAAACATCGTGAATTTGTATATATCGGCGAGCCTGTGCCGAAAATCGAAAAAGAGAACCACTCGCAGTTCATTCTAAATTATCAGCGGTCCGTTCTACTTGCTTTGGTAAAAAGAGGGTTCCTTACCCTCTCCCAATGCGAAAGATGCGTAGACAAGCTGGCGCAGAAGTAGCAAAGACGGAGCAGACAAGCTCCGTCTTTATTCGCACATTGGACAATTACTTATCGGATATATACCATAAAAACGGCAAGAATTTTGCCGGGAAAGGGGAGTTTCTTCTGAATAAATATGAACGCCTGAATCAAGAAAGGCTGCTTGTTGAAACCCAAAAACGTGTCGCGGTTTATTGCCGCGTTTCTACCGATCAGGACGACCAAGCGAATTCGTTCGAGAGCCAGCGGCGATATTTTAGGGATTATATAGAGCGCAATCCTGACTGGGAGCTTTATGAAGTTTTCGCCGACGAGGGAATCAGCGGCACAAACACAAAAAAACGCAGGGCGTTCAACCGTATGATTGCCTGCGCTAAAAGCGGGGATTTTGACTTGATTATCACGAAAGAAATTTCCCGCTTTGCCAGAAACACGCTCGACAGCATATACTACACCCGCGATTTAAAAAAGCGCGGTATCGGCGTTATTTTTTTGAACGACAACATCAATACGCTTGACGCGGACGCGGAACTCCGCTTAACTATTATGTCTTCAATCGCGCAGGAAGAAAGCCGCAAAACCTCAGAACGCGTCAAGTGGGGGCAAAAAAGACGGATGGAGCAAGGCGTAGTATTTGGGCGCGATATGCTGGGTTACGACGTTCGCGGCGGCGAGATGTTCATCAACGAGGATGGCGCAAAAGTCGTCCGGCTGCTTTTCGATAAATTTGTAAATGAACAAAAAGGCGCGCATACCATAGCGCGTGAACTGCGCGAAGCGGGAATCAGGCCCATGCGCGTAAAGGA
>WRLS01000204.1 GCA_009776345.1 Oscillospiraceae bacterium
CCCCTGCGGATTTCGAGGGGATTGCGGCTCGGAGGCCGCAATGACGAGGCTTGGAAGGTTTCAGCAGCGGGGTACTGAATAGTTACGAATAAACGCCTTAACCTGTTGACATTGGTTTTAAGAGTAGAGAGTTGAGCTTTAGGGACAGAGGGTTGAGGTTTGCTATGTATACTGCGGCTGTTATTACCATTAGCGATAAAGGCTCCGCCGGGGAGCGTGAGGATCTTGCGGGTCCGGCCATATGTGAGATGCTTGAAGGCGCCGGTCTCAGGGTTGTCCAAACGGAAATCATTCCGGACGACCGCGGGCGGATTGAGCGCGAACTGATAAAATGCGCCGACGAGCTGTCTGTCGCCCTGGTCGTTACGACCGGCGGGACCGGATTTTCCCCGCGCGACGTCACCCCGGAGGCTACAATCGCCGTATGTGAGCGAATGGCGCCCGGGATACCGGAGGCAATGCGGCTGGAAAGCCTGAAAATAACGAGCCGCGCAATACTGACCCGCCAGCAGGCGGGTATCCGGGGGAAAACACTTATAATAAACCTGCCCGGCAGCCCAAAGGCCGCGCGCGAAAACCTCGCCGCCGTACTGTCCACGCTGGATCACGGCCTGGAAATACTGCGCGGCGAAGGCGGCGACTGCGCAGTTTAGCAGTTAGAAAAGCAATGCCAGCAGGTTAAGGCATAGACAGCCCCCTTCGCGGCGAATGGGGTGGCGCGAAGCGCCGGGGGTTGTCCCCTGGC
This sequence comes from Oscillospiraceae bacterium, assembly GCA_009776345.1. Classification (GTDB taxonomy): domain Bacteria; phylum Bacillota; class Clostridia; order Oscillospirales; family Ruminococcaceae; genus WRAV01. The sequence goes on from WRLS01000204.1 coordinate 746, forward strand.
GTCAGCTTGCGGGTAACAACCCCCGCCGTCTGCGGACGGCACCCCCTTCGTGCGCGAAGGGGGCAGGGATTGCTTAACCCGTTGACATTGGTTACATAAGCACATCCATGATTGTCTGCGCATGGAAGAGGCGCTTTTTTGCGGCCGCAAGGGCCTCGGGGTTGGCGGAGAGCCTTGCTTCCATTTCACGAAGCCTTTCCTCAAGCGTGACGATTTTTCCGCTGCTGCACAGCTTGTCAGCCAGATACAATAACTCAAGCTCCCCAATATCATGAGCGGGTCCGCTTGGCAGATCCATATGATCCCTGACTAGTACGGCAGCCTTTGGAAAACCTTCCCTCAGCAGCAGTTCCATCCCGGCTCGCGCATGGTCAGGCTCCGTTCTCCGTATATCATGCAGAAGGCAGGCCGATTCCAGTAAATCCGGGTTTAATTTGCTAAGCCCCCCGCCTTTTGACCGCCCGGCAAGCTCCAACGCGAGCTTCGCAACCTGCTGCCCGTGTTCGATTATTTTTCCCGGCACACTGTATTTTGTCAAAAGCTCCGCGCACTGCGCGACAGTGGGATAGCCCGGCAAACCGAGATACTCAAGCATCGCGGCATAATCCTCCGGCGCATCCATGTCAAGAAGCGGCCCGGGGTTATCCATCTCTACCTCGACTGTCGGCAGCGGGGACAGGAAGCCTTTCAGCCCGTTTTTGCCGTCATATGAGCAAAGCGCCCCGGCAAAACCTGCTGGAATGAGCGGCGGATGCCCTCTGCGGCCTTCAAATTTCGGCCGGATAACGGCTTTTCCGCCGTTTTTCGCAAAATGCTCCGCAAGCACCGCCGGAGTCTCCGGAGAAACGGCGCAGCAGTCCGCCGGGAGGATGAAAAAGCCGTCAAAACCATCCTGAAGCGCTGAAACTCCCGCATGAACGGACGAAAACATGCCTTCACGATACCGGCTGTTGTAGACTGTCCGCGCCCCGGGCGCAAGGGCGCGCAGGGCGTTTTCAATATCCTCGTGTAAATGTCCGGTCACGACGATTACTTCGCCTATGTTCGCGGCTTCCGCTGTTTGAGCGCAGCGCACGACGGCGGGAACGCCTCCTGCCGGCAGCAGCGGCTTAAAGACGCCCATCCGCATCGACAGCCCGGCGGAAAGAATGATCATTGCGGTTTTTATAATAACACACCCCATCTTCATTGGAGTACCCTCGAAAACTCAAAACCATTGCAACAACAGGCATTGAAGTTTCGCGCCAAAAACCTCACCTCCGCGTCATGGCGGGCTTGACCCGCCATCCCCTGCGGAATTTGGGGGATTGCGGCTCGGAGGCCGCAATGACGAACAGAGTTTTCGAGGAGACTCCCCCATTGTACTACTTGTATTTTGTATTGTATATATAATTCAGCGCAATTCCCGGAGAAAGGTTTGGCTATATAAATGTTGGGCGTATTCGTAAACGTGGCTGCTGTGATTATCGGAGGATTAGTCGGGCTGCTGGTAAAAAAAGGAATACCGAAAAGATTTTCCGGCTCAATTATGACAGGCGTCGGTCTATGCACTATGTATATCGGCATTTCAGGCGCGCTTCAAGGCGAAAACGTGATAATACTGGTAGCTTCCATTGTACTTGGAGTAGCGTCCGGCACGGCCCTGAAGATCGACGAGCGTCTGGATTCCCTTGGTGAAAAACTGGAGGCGCGGTTTGCCTCTAAAGGCAATAGCGGCGAAAAGGCGTCGATAGCGCAGGGATTTGTGACAGGCTCGCTCTTGTTTTGCGTTGGAGCAATGGCAATCGTCGGTTCAATAAACTCCGGGCTGACCGGCGACCATACGATGATTTACGCAAAATCGACCCTGGACATGATTGCGGCGGCCATGCTGGCGGTCACCCTTGGCGTGGGCGTAATTTTCTCGGCGGCGTCCATTTTCGTCTATCAGGGCGCACTGGTGCTGCTGGCGCGGCTTCTTAGCCCGCTTTTGGAGGATCCGGTGCTGATAGCGGAGATGAATTGCGCTGGCTCAATTATTATAATCGCGCTCGGTCTGAACCTCATAGGCGTGACAAAAATAAAAGTGGCAAATTTCCTCCCCGCAATAATATTCGCCCCCGTCATAACAGCGATATTAACAAGTGCCTCATCAGGCTAGTACTTCGTTTTTGAAATAACCCCACAATAATTGCGCTGAGTTTTTTCGCAAGACAAGGCGCGAAGAGGGCGAATACCCGTTGGTATTTAACCGATGAGCAAC
>WRLS01000205.1 GCA_009776345.1 Oscillospiraceae bacterium
TGTTATGGGAAAGGATGATGTAAGTAACGCCGACTTGATCCATCACCGCAAGCTGGTGCGCCGCACGGTGGTTGCGCCTGTAGCTTTCCCCGCGGTCGCTGGTATACAGCGCACCGCCGCCGGCCTGCTGTGCCCGCTGCCTGTCATAGGCTTCCGCGTTATCAAGGTCAACCTCGCGCTGGTGGGCCAGCAGCTCTTTGTACTGCGCGATCTGCTGCTCAAGGCCGGTAATCTGCTCCTCAAGCATATGGACTTGCTGTGCCTGAAGCGCGTGCCTGTCCGCAACGTCCCGTTCGTTTCTTTGCGCCTCCACCCTTTGCGCTTCATATTGCACGCGGGCAACGCGGATTTGTCCGGCAATTTGTGAAAATTCGGCGTATAGTTCCCTGTTTAGCGAATCAATATCCAGGTCAAGGGTTTCGGGGGATATGGCGTTGAGCGCGGCAAGGGCTTCCCTGTGCCGCTCGATTTGCCTAAGCAAATCCTCCTGCGAGACCCTGGCGATGACCTGGCCCCGCTGGACATGGTCGCCTTCGCGCACGCTAACGTCGGTAACCTGGCCGCTGGTATTGGAGGTAAGCGCAACCACCCCCTGCCCGTAAAGCAGCATCCCGCCGCCGCCTACTTTATCGGACACGCTGCCTAAAAATCCCCACAATAGGGTGGCGGCCAGCAGCACCGTAAAAGAGGCAAGAGCCGCCCAGCCTGCCGGGGAAACCACAGTCAGCTTCTGGTCAAGCTGTTCCGGCGAGGAAAGGCGGTCCAGGGAAACCTTACGGTAAACAGAGCCTTGTCCCGGCATATTTTCTTCCCCCCTTATGCAATGTATTCAAACCGGGTGCCCGCCCATTTTTTCAAGTAAACCGATTTGCCGATAATTTCTCGCCTTTCGTTGAAGCTTGTCTCCCCGAAAATGCTGCCCAGGGAATCTGCGGCGCTTAAATATTCGCTTAACTGCCCGGATGATGTGACATTGTAATCGGCGACTGCCCTTGCCACAATCATCACGCTGTCATACCCCTGTATTGCCCAAACGTCGGGGGGCGTCCCGTAGCGCTCGGCATACCGCCGCTGAAACCTGACTATACCCTCGGACGGGCGTTCGCTGTGGAATATCGAGCTGACCACAAGATTGCCGGTGTCGGGGCCCAGCAGCCTGTTAAGCGACGCGCCGTCCATTCCGTCACTGCAAATAACCGCGCCCTCAAAGCCTCGCGCCCTTAGGGCGTTGACAAATGCGGCACCCTCCTCAACATTACTGACCACAAACACCGTATCGTAATCGAGCGCTGTCCATTTCCTGCTCAAAATAGACAGCTCCTGCCCAAGATCCGGGGCGCGGACACGGTCGACAATCTCGATGCCCGCCGACCTTGCGTACTGCTCAAGAAATGCCGACATTTCAAAGCCGTATATGCTGTACTCGTAATAGACAACAGCCCTTTTTGTCCCCTGGCTTACGGCGTAGTCGCTCATTTTTATGCTGATCTGGTCATCCGCGGGTATATTGCGGAATACATATCCCGAATGCGGCAGGGTCAGCGACGGGATGGAAACTGTCGGGACAATTAACGTCTGCTCCGACATTGTATATATACTTGAGATAGGGATACATATATTCGAGAACCAGTGGCCGATTACACCGATGACCGAGCGGTCGTTGATATATTCCTGCGCAAGCTCCACGGCGGCGGCGAAGTCGCCCCTGTCGTCGTCAATGCGCACCTCTAAACTCAGCGGCATATCCATGGCGGCGATATCCTCGCGCGCAAGCTCAATGCCTCTGATAAAGCCCGTGTTTTCCACCGCGTAAGCAAGCGGCACCGGCACAGCCAAAACAACCTGTGTCAGCTCAGGCTGGGAAATCAGCCCGATATCCACCAGAGCCTGCACGGCGCGATCCCTCGCATTGCAAGCCGAAAGGAGGCAGATACACGCCAAAACGCTCACGATACGCAATATTCCCGGCAAAAAGCGGCTTCCTGTTTTCATTGCTCGGCACGTCCTAATGTTTTATAATAGATAACACCGGTGCATCTGCACGGGCCGTTACAGTAAGAGCATATGTAATCACTTTCGTCATACCAAATCATCGGAACCTCGCCGTAACAGGAAAACCCGTTCGCGAGAAAAATCCGCCGCATCGGGATCTCTTCCCCTATTTTCCATGCGCCGCCCCAAGCCGACGCAAGCCCCGCCGCCCGGGCATCCTCCAAGCACAAGGAAAACAGCTCATACGCAATCCCGCTTTTCCTGTGCGAATCCGCGACAGCCATCGTCCTTGTCAGGCAGACATTCCCGCAGCCGCCCGCGTGTTCAAGCAAAAGCGATTCCGGCAGCTTGAGGCTTTTCGCGCACTCAATCGCGGAAACATACTGAAAACAGCAGTAACCGGCAACCTCGCCCGATATGCTTGCAACATAAAAAGGCCCGCTGTCCGCCGCCAGGCTTCTGATCTTCCGGGTGCCCATATACCCTTCGCCGAAACCTTCGTTGGCTATGCGAATTACATCTTGTTCAAAAATGTCGTTATAAGGCAGAAAAACAGGGGTTTCGGTCATACATTTCTCCTGTGGCAAAAATTTTATACTGGCGTTGCTTGCATATGTATGCTATAATCAAATAAATTTATTATATTGTTTGCGGAAATATTATCAAGTGCCCTTGGGGGTATATCCACATTTTCCCGGCTTGGCGGAAAGGCGGCTGAAACTTGCTTTATAAAAGGCTTTCGGGATTATTTTATATTCCTTGATTTTCCGAGTGATACTTTTATAAAAACGAGGTATATATTATAGCCGGGGCGGATTGTCCCGCCGGCGGAAAATATTTCCCGTCTGGAGTAGATGATGAATTTGTTTTTACCGTCAGAAGAAATCGAAGAAGCTCTGTGCAGCGCGGATTTTTCACACGGGCGTCGTAAATCCGTGTGGGGAAAGATTTTGCCGCGCCTTGAAAACGGCGCCGAGCTTTGCGCGGATGA
>WRLS01000206.1 GCA_009776345.1 Oscillospiraceae bacterium
TTCCTAAATCCTCAATCCTAAAACCTTAATCCTGCGGCGCTCCGCGCCGCCCCAGCCCCCTGAGCCGCGTTTTTCTTTGTTACTTTCTTTTTGGCGGCGCAAAAAGAAAGTAAATAATGCGTCGCGGAGCGCGCTTTTGCAAATGTAGGCACAAGACACAGGTTTCACATTCTACGCAAACTGCGAAACTAGCGGCTGAGTAGATTATAACACATCTACAAAATTTAGTCAAGTACCATATTAGCACACTAAAGCGCCGCTTGAATTTTTCAAAGGAGCCTATACAGCAACGGCACCAAAACAGGCACCGCGGCAGGTTGCCGCCCCTACGGCACAACATATTTTTCATGTAGGGTCGGGGTTCCATCCCCGACCGCGAATATCCGATTCGACTTTGACGGTCGGGCGTAGAAGCCCGCCCCTACCTTAAAACCTAACCCTTAAATCCCGGCGCAGCCCGCCAAATACCCCTTCAACTCCCGTATACTAACCTCCCTATAATGGAAAATCGACGCCGCAAGCCCGGCGCTTATCCCTTTAAGCCCGAAAACCTCCGCGAAATGCTCCGGTTTCCCCGCGCCGCCCGATGCCACGATCGGAATGCTTACACGGCTTGCAACTTCCCCGAGAAGCTCCATATCGTAGCCGGCCTTCACGCCGTCGGTGTCGATGCTGTTTACCACAAGCTCGCCCGCGCCGTTTTGCTCGCCGCGCACTGCCCACTGCAGCGCGTCAATGCCGGTATCCTCGCTCCCGGCTTTTGCGAAAACATGGAAGCGGCCATTTACGCGCTTTACGTCCATGGCAAAGACAACGCGCCCGCTGCCATACTTTTTGGCGGCATCGGAAATTAAAGCGGGATTTTTTATCACGCCGGAATTGACGCTTACCTTGTCCGCGCCAAGCTCCAGCACCCTGCCGAAATCGTCAGCCGTCATCACACCGCCCGCTACGGTCAAAGGCACGCGGTTTACCTGCGCGACCCTTTTCAGCAGGTCGGCAAGCACCCCCCTGCCCTCTACAGCGGCGGAGATATCATAGAAAACAAGCTCGTCCGCGCCTTCGTCGTTGTAAAACCGCGCCAGCTCCACCGGGTCGCCCACTTCTTTTATGCCCTCAAAATTCACGCCTTTTACTACCATGCCGCCGCGGATATCCAGGCATGGTACGATTTTTTTTGTATTTATTTGCACAGCTCCAAAACCTCCCTTAAATTAAGCGCGCCCTCATACAGCGCCTTTCCTAAAATCGCGCCGTAGATGCCCATCGCTTTTAACTCCCGGACATCCGCCATTGTACTCACGCCGCCGGATGCCATTATATCGCATGAAATCGTATCGGAAAGCGTTTTGTAAAGCTCTAGGTTCGCGCCGCGCATTGCGCCGTCGCGGCTGATATCGGTGTAGATGATAGTCTGCACACCGGCGTCACAGAGCTTTTTGCAAAATTCGATCGCGTCTGTCTGCGTTTTGTCCAGCCAACCGCGCACAGCGACCATGCCGTCTTTAGCGTCCACGCCCACCGCGATTTTATCGCCGTATTTACGGATCATCGCGGCGGTGAAACTGAAATCATCTATCGCGACCGTCCCCAAAATCACGCGTTTTACCCCAAGCTCAAGATACCCGCAGATGCGCTTCTCATCGCGGATTCCGCCGCCCACTTCAATATACAGCCCGCCCGCATCCACAACCGAGCGTATTGCGGGCAGGTTTGTCACCTGCCCTGTTTTCGCCGCGTCAAGGTCCACAACGTGCAGGTTTTTCGCGCCCGCCTCGATAAAACCTTCCGCGACCTGCGCCGGGTTTTCCGAATAAGTCTTCTGGCGGTTATAATCGCCGTGCGTCAGGCGGACGACATTGCCGCCCACTAAATCAATCGCCGGGAAAATTTCCATTTACAACAGCCCTTTCGTGGACGGTATGCGCCCTTCTTCTCGCGGGTCTAAGGCAACGCCGACAGCCAGCGCCCTGCCCAGCCCTTTGAACACGCCTTCGATAATATGATGTGAGTTTGTCCCCGCAAGCTGTTTTACATGGAGCGTCAGCCCCATCGAGCCTGCAAACGCCGCCAGAAAATCCCTTACAAGCTCAGTGTCAAAATCGCCGACTTTTTCCGCCGGTATCTGCAAATCACAGCTGAAATGCGCGCGCCCGCTGATATCCAGCGCGGTTAAAATCAGCGCCTCGTCCATTGGCAACAAAAAACTGCCGTAGCGCGCAATCCCGCGCTTGTCACCGAGCGCTTCGCGAAACGCTTCGCCCAGCACAATGCCGATATCTTCTGTAGTATGGTGGGAATCTACGTAAGTATCGCCCTCACAGCGCAAAGTGAGGTCAAAGCCGCCGTGGCGGCAAAAAAGCTCCAGCATATGGTCAAGGAAACCCGCGCCGGATTTTATATCGTAGCTGCCCGTCCCATCAATCGACAACTGAAGCTTTATATGGGTTTCAGTTGTATTCCGTGAAATTTTCGCCGAGCGCAATATGCCCGCCCCCTTTTTTAATTCTTCCGCTTCCTGAATCCTTAAACCTGAGCGGAGCTATGCTCCGCTCCCTATATCTTTCCGGTAATGCGCGCCTTCAAATGTAACCCGCCCGACTGCGCGGTATGCCGCGTCCAGCGCGCCGATAAGCGTATCCGACGAGGCCGTTATGCCCAGGACCCGCCCGCCCGCTGTCCGAAAACCATCGCAAATCTCCGTCCCGGCGTGGTATACAAAGACACCGTCCATGCCGCCGTTTTCATCAAGCCCGCAAATATGCTTTCCCGTTTCGTATGCGCCGGGGTACCCGCCGCTTGCCATTACAACACAGGCCGACGCGCCTGCCTTCCAACGTATATCCGCAGCGGCAAGCATACCGTTTTGTGTAGAAACCATAATATCAAGCAGGTCCGACTCC
>WRLS01000207.1 GCA_009776345.1 Oscillospiraceae bacterium
GGGGGCAGGGGGATGGGCGCAAATTACCGCGGCGCATCCCCGGCGAACCACCCCGGCGCATACGCGCCACCCCTCCAAAGGAGGGGAATTTACGGGCGGGATGACCCCGCCCCTACGATGTAATTTTGTTGATTGTTTGGTAATTTCGGGGCGGCGGGGACAAGCCCCCGCCCCACAATATAAACAGGTTTTAGGACCCGGGTTTTAGGAAGGGAAGGAATTTTTGCTATGAAAAAGACTTTTTACATCACCACGCCGATTTATTATCCGTCGGGGGACCCGCATATAGGCAACGCGTACACGACGATCCTCTGTGATACGATGGCGCGGCTGAAACGCCTGCAGGGCTATGATGTGATGTTTTTGACCGGCACCGACGACCATGGGTCTAAAATCGAGGCGCGGGCGCGGGAGGCGGGCATGGCCCCGCAGGCTTTTGTGGATGAGATTGATGTGAAATTCAAAAAGCTCTGGAAGCGCATGGATATAAGCTACGACCGCTATGTAAGGACGACTGACGAATACCATGTAAAGTCTGTGCAGCAGATTTTTCAGGCGCTGTATGACAAGGGCGAGATTTATAAATCCGTTTACAAGGGGCTTTACTGCAAGCCCTGCGAGAGCTTTTGGACAGAAAGCCAGCTTGTAGACGGCAAATGCCCGGACTGCAACCGCGCAGTGGAAGCCGCCGAGGAGGAGGCGTATTTCTTCCGCCTGTCTAATTATACGGATAAAATAATAAAGCTGTATGAGGACAACCCCGAATTTTTACAGCCGCAGACGCGCGTGAATGAAATGCTCGGCAATTTCCTCAAGCCGGGGCTGGATGATCTGTGCGTTTCGCGCTCTACCTTTACATGGGGCGTGCCGGTGCCGTTTGACCCCGGGCATGTGGTGTATGTCTGGATTGACGCGCTGCCCAATTATATAACGGCATTGGGCCACGGGAACGGGCATTATGACGATATGCGGTTCTGGCCCGCGGATTATCATATCATGGCGAAGGAGATCGTGCGCTTCCACGCGATTATCTGGCCCGCGATTTTAATGGCGCTGGATTTGCCTGTGCCAAAGCGTGTGTACGCGCACGGCTGGCTTGTGGTGGATGGGGAAAAAATGTCGAAATCCCGCGGGAATGTCATCGACCCGATATTTTTGTGCGACCGCTACGGTGTGGACGCTGTGCGGTATTTCCTGCAGCGCGACATTGCGATCGGGCAGGACGGCAACTTCACGTACAAGGCTTTTATAACGCGCGTAAATTCCGATTTGGCGAATGATCTGGGCAATCTTGTATCCCGCACGGTCGCAATGGCGGAGAGGTATTTCGGCGGGACATTGCCGCAGATACGCAGGGCGGGGGACTTCGACGATGAGCTTATCGGCATGGCGCGCCCGCTTGTACAAAAAGTCGGCGAATTGATGGACGAAATGCAGATACCCGCCGCGAATACGGAAATATTCCGATTTATTTCCCGCGCGAACAAATATATAGACGAAACCGCGCCCTGGATCCTCGCCAAAAACGAGGAAGACCGCCCAAGGCTGGCTTCGGTGCTGTACAACCTGTTGGAGGCTATACGCATTGCGGCGGTGCTATTATCGCCCATACTGCCGGAAACGGCGCCGAAAATTTTCGCGCAGATCGGCGCGGATGCGCAGCTTCAAACTTGGGAGAGCGCGAAAAGCTGGGGGCTGTTGCCGCAGGATGTAACGGTAAAAAAAGGCGAGCCGCTTTTCCCGCGCATTGATTTAGAAAAAGAGCTGGCGGAATTAGAAGAGATAAAACAGCGCAGTAAAGCGGAAAACCTGCCCGAGCCTGTAAAACAGACCGAAACGGTAAAAGAGAAGTCCGAAAATACAGCTACGCTTTTGGATATAGCCGATTTCGCAAAGGTTGAACTGAAGGTGGCGGAGATTATTTCCTGTGAGCCTGTGCCGAAATCCGACAAACTGCTGCTGATAAAAGCCGACGACGGTATGGGCGGGCGGCAGATAGTGTCCGGGATTGCGGATTATTATAAGCCGGGGGATTTAACCGGCAGGAAAATTATCATCGTGGCGAACCTTAAGCCCGCGAAGCTGCGCGGCGTGCTATCCGAGGGGATGCTGCTGGCGGCGGACGCCGGGGACAGCGTGAAGGTGATTTTCGCGGATGGGGAGATACCGAATGGGGCGAAGGTGAGATAGGAATTAGAAATTAGGAATTAGGAATTAGAAAGGGAAGAAATTTGTTGTACCGTCCCTTCCTGAAACCTGAAACCTAAATCCTCAATCCTGCGCGAAGGCTGTAGGGGACGCACACCCGGGCGTCCCGAAATTACCGGGCAATCAGCATTATTGCATATTTTTTTGCCCCCTTCGCACACGAAGGGGGTGCCGTCCGCAGACGGCGGGGGTTGTATCCCGTAATTCGCCGCCAAAAGACAACCCCCGGTACTTCGTACCACCCCCTTCGTGCGCGAAGGGGGCATAGAATCGCCCGCATTGTACGGTGTGATGCGGTAATATGCGGGCGGCAGGTTGCCGCCCCTACGGCCTTCGGCAGGATTTAGGATTGAGGATTTAGGTAAGGGAAGAAAATTGTCGTGTCGTCCGTTTCCTGAAACCTGAAACCTTATTCCTAAAACCTGCGGCGCTTCGCGCCGCCAGCCACCCCTCCAAGGAGGGGAATTTCGGGCGAAAAACCCCGCCCCTACCCTAAAACCTAAAACCTTATTCCTAAAACCTGCGCGCTCCGCGACGCAATTATTTACTTTCTTTTTGCGCCGCCAAAAAGAAAGTAACAAAGAAAAACGCGGCTCAGGGGGCTGGGGGCCGCTGCCCCCACTCGCCCCCTAAGAACCCCCGCGA
>WRLS01000208.1 GCA_009776345.1 Oscillospiraceae bacterium
GAGGGCGTGGTGGAAAGCTGTGTAAACAGCGTGGGCGCGGATCTAAATACAGCTTCGCACTCTTTGCTTGCGTATATTTCCGGCATAAACGGCACGGTCGCAAAAAACATTGTGGCTTACCGCGAGGAAAACGGTAAGTTCACAGACCGCAAACAGCTGCTGAAAGTCCCGAAGCTGGGCAAAAAGGCGTTCGAGCAATGCGCGGGGTTTTTGCGCGTGAAGGGCGGCAAGCTTGTCCTGGACAACACCGCCGTACACCCGGAAAGCTATGGCGCGGCGCAGATAATACTTTCGGAGTGCGGTTTTGGGCTAAGTGATGTTGAAAGCGGGGCAATCGCGGAGCTGCGCCAAAAAGCAAAAAAAATCGGCGAGAGCCAAATCGCCCAAAAAGCAGGTATAGGCGAGCCTACACTGAGGGATATTATTAGCGAGCTTTTAAAGCCCGGGCGCGACCCGCGCGACAGCCTGCCCCCGCCGATGCTGCGTACCGACGTGCTTTCTATGGAGGACCTGCAGCCGGATATGATCCTGACCGGGACAGTGCGCAATGTAATCGACTTCGGCGCGTTTATAGATATCGGCGTGCATCAGGACGGGCTTGTCCATGTATCGCAGCTTGCCGATAAATTCGTAAAACACCCGCTGGACGTTGTGAAGATAGGGGATATCGTAAAGGTAAAGGTATTGTCGGTGGATATGGGCAAAAAGCGCATCGCGCTGACGATGAAGAATTTGAGCGGTAATTGAGGAAAAAAATGACTCTGCACAAACCCCATCGCGGGCTGATGACAATTTGGCGGATGTACCTTACCGCTGCGGCGCTTATCCCGGCGTTTTTGTTTTCGCTGTTTTTGCCCTTCCCGGGGTTTTGGTGGCGCAGCGCGGCTATAATTTGGGGCGCGGTGTTTCTGGCATTATACGCTGTGTATATCCCCATGCGGTTTTCGGCAAAATCCTTCCGCGTGGAAAACGGCATGGTGGTTTCGTGCGGCGGGGTTGTATACCGCTATTCGCACAGCCTGCCCATCGGGCGCATACAGTATGTGTCGCTGGTCACGGGGCCCGCCGAGCGCCTTTTGGGGATGTGTACGGTAGTAATCGCGGCGCCGGGCGGGAAGCTGGTGCTTTCCGGGCTTAAAGGCGCGGAGGGCCTCGCGCTTGCGCAGGCGCTGTCGGGTACCGTGAAATGACCGGGCGGGAAATGTACGCCCGCACGCATCCGGTGACGATATTATATAACCTGCGCAGGGTGCTTTTTTTAACGGTGATACCTGTGGCGCGCGGGCTTGTTTTGGCGCTGCAGCAGGATTTTTTGTCGTGGGCGCGCGGTGCGTGGGTGGATATTTCAGCAGTTCTGGTTATGGTGGGCATTGCCGCGCTGTATTGGTATTCGATTGGGTTTTACTGTGATGATAAAGCGGTTTTCCTGCGGTCGGGGATACTGCGCAGGAAAATTACGGTTATGCCGTGGGACAAGGCGGCTTCGGTTTCTATGCTTGAAACTTTTACGGCGCGGACACTGGGCGCTGTAAATTTCCGCGCCGACACCTTGGGCGGAAGCCGTAAGAGGGCTGATATCTCCATATATCTCAGCAAAGAAAAAGCGCGCGCGCTGATGGCTTCACACAAAGAAAAAAGCGGGGAAGGCACACGCAAATATGTGCCGCAAAGGCGCTCAGTCGCGCTGATGTCCCTGCTGGCTTCAAACTCTTTGGGCGGCGTTATATTTTTGGCGGCGTTTGTGTCACAGTCCGGCAAGCTGCTCGGCGAGGAATTTTCCGCAATGCTGCTTTTGAGCTTTGAGGATTTCGCCAGGGGGCTTGCGTTTGGCCTGCCGCCCGCCGGCGCGGCGATTGCCTACGCGCTTTTAGGGGGATGGGCGGTCGGGTTTTTGCGCAACTACGCGGGTTACAAAGATTTTACCGTACACAGCGGGGAATCCTCCCTGCGTATAAAAAGCGGCGCGGTTTCGCGGCGGGAATACATTATACGGCGCGATAAAATAAACTTTATTGATATCCGCCAAAATATCACGGCGAAGCTTTTCGGGCTGTACACGCTTTATATTTGCGCGGTGGGCTACGGCAAGGGCAAAAACGATATCTCCTGCATAATACCAAGCACAAAAGCGCCGGAATTTAACCGCGCGCTGGGGCTGCTTTTCCCGGGGCTTTCCCCCGCAAAGCTTACAGTAGTGCCGCCGCGCAAAAATATTGCGCGGTTTATCGGGCAGCCTATTGCCGCCTGTGCGGGGATTGCCGTATCGGCGGTTTTGTTTTTGCGCTTGTTTCCTTCGTGGGATTCGTTTATAATGTTTACGGGCTTTATGCTGCTTGTCCCCGCGGGGCTTTTCCTCGCTGTGCGGCTTGAAGCTTATAAAACAAGCGGCATCGCAAAAAAAGACGGGGTTTACACGGTTTGCTACTGCGCGGGGATAAACTTGCACACAGCCGTAATCCCGGAGGATAAAATTATAAGCGTGCGCTTTACGCAAAGCCTGCCGCAGCGGCGCAAAAGGCAGTTTTGCAATGTGCTGATCCATACGGTTTCGGAGGGCAAGGCAAGGCATCTGTGCAGAAATTTGCCCTTGGATGAGGTTATGGGTTTGTTTGATGAGTAAAAAGAGGAAGAAGCGATAAGTTTTGTCCCAAGAAAAAGTGCAGACTACAAAGGCAAGTAAGCACAAAACCAAAGCATGGAGCGGCGCCCGGAAGCGCCCGCGCACGTAATAACAGCGGAAAAAGTCTTTGATTTCTTTTGTTCCTAATACCTTTTTTCGCGTTCAAGCCCTGGAGCCCGGCTCGGCTGGGTGAT
>WRLS01000209.1 GCA_009776345.1 Oscillospiraceae bacterium
GGGGTCGCGGGGGTTCTTAGGGGGCGAGCGGGGGCAGCGGCCCCCAGCCCCCTAAGCCGCGTTTTTCTTTGCTTCCTTTCTTTTTGGCGGGACAAAAAGAAAGGAAGTGCCTCCGCGGCATGAGCGATGAAAGATAATTGTAGATGAAACCGTGTTATAAACCACCCCGTCAGGCTACGCCAGCCACCCCTCCAAGGAGGGGAATTTGCGGGCGGGAAAACCCCGCCCCTACGATGCAATATCGTTGATTTTTCGAGAATTTCAGGACGTCGAGGACTCCGTCCCCTACGGCGCTGCGCGCAGGTTTCAGGTTTTAGGATTTAGGATACAGTAAGGGAAGAAGCCCATCACTTCTTCCCTTACTAATTCCTAATTCCTATTTTCTAATTTCTACCTGCCCCTACGCGCGCGGCGCACTTCGTTGCCGCGCTTGAGGTCGGACATTTTATCGTCGCTTGATTTTTTAAAGCTTGCAAGCATATCCTCGAAGCTCATGTTTTCGGGGTTTTCTTGTTTTTTAGGGTTCCAGCCCATATTCCTCGCGGGAGGGCGCGCGCCCTGCGGCCTGCCCTGCCGGGGCGGCTGCCTTTCGCCGCCTTGCGGGCGCGGTGCGGGTTCCAGGCATTTTTTTATAGAAAGGCTGATTTTGCCTTCCGGGGAAATGCTTAAAACCTTCACCTTGACCTCCTGCCCGTCGGTCAGGTGGTCGCTGATCTCCTTTACATATGTACCCGAAACCTCCGAGATGTGTACCATCCCGGTTTTGCCGCCGGGAAGCTCCACGAACGCCCCGAATTTGGTAATCCCCGTTACCTTGCCCTCGACAATGGCCCCTACTTCAAGCTGCATAAAATCTTTGATATCCTTTCTTTTTTAATGGGTCTAACTTCCCGATATATCAATAAACACCTGCTGGTCGGGGGAAACGTAGCCCAGATAATCCCGCGCGTAGCGTTCTATATATTCCTCGTCAAGCCCCATTGTCAGCATACGCTCAAGCTCTGCGTTGTCAAGGCGCTGGCTTTCTACTCGCGCGCGGATATTTTCAAGCTCCCTTTGTTTTTGCGACACGCCGATCTGCATATCCACAATTACCGCTGCCCCGTAAGCAATTAAGGCGGCGGGAATAAGCAGGCGCAGCAGACGGCGCTTGAAGCTTTTCTTTTTTGTCTGCTTACCTGTCATCCTTTTCCTCCGCGGTTTTTTTGCTTAAATAGTCGATAAGCTGATTATACATCATAAGCCGCCGTACTTTCAAGTAGAATTTTACTTTTACAGCGTTTTTTTTCGCGATTTTTACTAAAAACCTCGGCGGGATGAGAATAAGATATACAATCCGGTATATCAGCCGCCAAATCGGCATGGCAATATAGCGGAAAAGAAAAGCGAGGGTCCGGCGTATGCCTTCGATTATTGCGGCTGAAATGCGCATTACCAGCTGCCCGATTGTAAAATGATACAAAACCCAGCCGATAAGCTCCCCCGCCAGCAGGAAAATTCGTATTTTGCCGTGGATCGCGCTCATAAGATACAGGAATGTCACGGCGGCGCAGATAAGAAAATACAGCACATCCTGGAAAAATATCACAGCTTTTGGTATCGGGAACGCTATGCGCGTGATCCGAAAAACATCATAAACCAGCCCCAGCGCCGCCCCAACGGCGATTGCCCCGAGGAACGCGAGGGTCTGGTCGGCTACATACAGCTCCATGCCCGTTACCTGAACAGCCTGGAAAACAGGCCGCCTTTATTCCCGGGCAGGTTATCCGAGTAAACCAGCGTATCGACCTCGCCCTCCATGAGCAGGTCGCCGGTGTCCACATCAATTTTATTGATATGCAGGTTCACGCCTTTTATGGTAAGCTCGCCCTCCTCGGTGAAAACGATAACCGTTTCCTCGTCAAAGCTGTCGATGTCCATAACGCCTGTGATAGTAAGGCTGCGGCGGTTTTCGATGATTACATTATGCTGTGCTTTGCGGATTTTTTTATCCTGCTCGGCGGCCATGGCAATCCCCCCATAAGTAAAAGCTGATGTGTACAAGTATATGCGGACAGGTAGTATATCTATGCCACGAGTTTCGCAGTTTGTGTAGTGCGCGAAACTCGCAGGTTTTAGGATATAGGATTGAGGTTTTAGGAAAAGGGCGGAACTTGTTGATAACTGCTTGCCCCCTTCACGCATGAAGGGGGTGCCGTCCGCAGACGGCGGGGGTTGTGGCGGCGTAGCCGCCAGGTTATAGGTTATAGGAAAATAAGGTTTCAGGGGGGAAACGACAAACTGCACGCCCCTCCTAAATCCTGAAACCTAAATCCTAAATTCCTGCCGTAGGCACAACCCCCGGCACTACGTGCCACCCCCTTCGTGCGCGAAGGGGGCATGAACCCTAAATTTGATTTGCATTTCACATTTCCCGGCTAATGCGAAACCTGTGTATACCAAAAACACTGCCTGTATTTCCCGCGTGCGGTGTGTTCGCATGGGGCGGGGGGTTATGGTATAATAGAGATTAGAGATTAGGAAGGGAAGGAATTTGTAGGGTCGGGGTTCCATCCCCGACCGCGGATATTCGACCGGGCTTTGACGGTCGGGCATAGAAGCCCGACCCTACACGATAAAATGTGTTATGCTGTAGGGCGTGACGACCCGGCACGCCGAAATTACCACCATATCCATATGTGAGCCGTAGGGGCGGCAACCTGCCGCCCTAAATTCCCCTCCTTGGAGGGGTGGCTGGCGGCGCCAAGCGCCGCCGGCT
>WRLS01000210.1 GCA_009776345.1 Oscillospiraceae bacterium
GTCTCCCCGGCGCGTTTTGGTTACTTTGCCGCGTTGCAAAGTAACTGCCCCCGCGGCATGAGCGGTGAAAAATAACCGAAGATGAAAGCGCATTATAAACCACCCCGGCGCTTCGCGCCACCCCTCCAAGGAGGGGAATTGCGGGCGGGAAAACCCCGCTCCTACGCAAAACAACCTATCCAAAAAAATAAAAAAAGGGGATGCTATCATGACAGAACAACTGATTGATATCGGGCGCAGGCTGTCCGCGCTCCGGGAGATTATGGGCATCAGCGCGGCGGAGCTTGCGCGCAAATGCGGCATTACACCGGAGGAGCTTGCGGAGTACGAACAGGGCGCGCGGGATTTCTCGTTCTCGTTTTTGTACAACGCCGCGCGTACACTCGGGGTTGATGTGGTCGACCTCATGAGCGGCGATTCGCCCAAGCTGTCGGCTTGCTGCCTTACACGCGCCGGGCAGGGCTACGAAATTGACCGCCGACGGGCATACAGCTACAAGCATCTCGCGTTTACATTCCGGAATAAGCTCGGGGAGCCGTTTATGGTAACGGTGGAGCCTAAATCCGACACAGACGCGCCCGAACAGCACTCGCACGCGGGCCAGGAATTTAACCTAATGCTCGAAGGCCGCATGAAGCTGTATATGGGTGACTTAGCTTATGAGCTTAACCCCGGGGACAGTGTATACTTTGACGCGTCAAACGCCCACGCCATGCGCGCGCTGGACGGTAAGCCCGCACGGTTTTTAGCCGTCGTAATGCAAAAGGAGGAGTAAGCCATGCCGTTATACGAAAAATACACAGGCCGCCACCGCGACGATTACGCCACGCTGGAGGACCTTCAGAAAAACTACAAGCTGGATATCCCGGACAACTTCAACTACGCCTTCGACTGCCTTGACGCGATTGCGGGCGAAACCCCGGATGCCCTTGCTATGCTGTGGATTTCGCGCGAAGGCGAGGAAAAGCGCTTTACCTTTGAAGATATCCGCAGGCTGTCGGTAAAGGCCGCCAACTTTTTCCTTTCGCAGGGCATAGGCAAGGGCGATATGGTAATGCTCACAATGTCGCGAGATTGGCGCTTCTGGTCGGTTTTGATGGGCCTGCACCGCATGGGGGCGGTGGCTGTCCCCGCGACTTACCTGCTCACAAAAAAAGATTTTGAATACCGCATGAACGCCGCCTCTGTAAAAATGCTGCTGACGACACCGCGTTTCGGTGTAACCGCCGCAATGGAAGAAGCTTTGCCGCAATGCCCTACCGTTGAAAAGCTTGCGGTGTTCGGCGGCAGTGTGCCGAGCGACAAATGGATAGACTTCGACGCGCAGTTAGAAGCCGCCCCGGAAACCCCGGTTGATCGCGGCAATTCCAAAACAGATATGATGCTAATGGCTTTTTCGTCCGGGACAACGGGCTATCCCAAAATGGTCTGGCACGACTTCACGTACCCGCTCGGGCATATCATGACAGGCTGCTTCTGGCACCGCTGCGAGGACGGCGGCCTGCACTTCACAATCTCCGACACCGGCTGGCTGAAATCCCTCTGGGGGAAAATGTACAGCCAATGGCTTTCCGGGAGCGCAGTTTTCACATATGATTTCGACCGCTTTTCCGCCCCCGACATACTTGAAAAGATGGAGAAATATAAGGTCACTACCTTCTGTGCGCCGCCGACCATGTACCGCTTTTTGATCAAAGAGGATTTGACGAAGTACGACCTATCCGCCCTGCGGCATTGCGTCACAGCAGGGGAGGCGCTCAACCCCGAAGTTTTCAGGACATGGCAAAAAGGCACGGGGCATAAAATCTTTGAGGGCTTCGGGCAGACCGAAACCACCCTCAGCTGCTGGACGGGTTTTCCGTGGATGCAGCCGCGTTTAGGCTCGATGGGGCTTCCCGCGCCCAGCTACCGCATGATCATCGCGGACGAAAACGGGGAAGAAGTCGCGCCGGGGGTGACCGGTGAGATATGCATCCGCACCGACGATGCCGGCGGCGGCAAGCCCTACGGAATGTTCTCGGGCTATTACCGCGATGATGACATGACTAAAAAAGTATGGTATAATGACTTGTACCACACCGGCGACACCGCGTACAGGGACGAGATGGGCTTTTTCTGGTATGTAGGGCGCACGGACGATGTTATAAAATCCTCCGGCTACCGCATTGGCCCGTTTGAGGTGGAAAGCGTTTTGATGGAGCATCCCGCTGTCACCGAATGTGCCGTTACCGGCGTGCCCGACCCCGAGCGCGGCTTTGCGGTCAAAGCCACGGTTGTGCTTTCACAGGGCTATACAGCATCACCGGAGCTGACAAAAGAGCTGCAGGACCATGTGAAAAAAATCACCGCGCCGTACAAATACCCGCGCATCGTGGAGTATGTTGACGCGCTGCCGAAAACAATATCGGGCAAAATCCGCCGCGTGGAAATACGCGACAAAGACATGGGAGCGAAAAAAGAGTACGGCGGCGATGAGTGATCTTTTTTAAAGAAGATAGGGGTTCGCAGTTGGTGTAGGGGACGCACACCGGGCGTCCCGAAATTACCACACAATCAACAATATTGCACCGTAGGGGCGGGGTTATCCCGCCCGCAAATTCCCCTCCTTGGAGGGGTGGCTGGCGGCGCGGAGCGCCGCAGGTTTTAGGATATAGGTTTTAGGTTTTAGGAAAAGGACGTTGCATAATTTTCTTCCCTTCCTATATCCTCAATCCTAAAACC
>WRLS01000211.1 GCA_009776345.1 Oscillospiraceae bacterium
ATATAGTCAGTCAATTTCAAAACGGTTTACCGTTTTGAAACCGTGGGCTTTGCCCACGGGCACACCAAAGGTGTGCGACTGACTATGCAACAAGGTCAACGCCGCCTTGGCGGCGCGCGGCGTATGCCGCGACTTAAAAACAGCAAACTGTTTTTAAGTTGACCAGTTATAAGAAAGGATATAAATTCTCATGAGCAATAAATCCTACACGCTGCACGTAGCGGGGCTTACCCGCGAGCTGCCCATATGCCCGGTCAATGAAAAGCTTGATATCGCCGCGTTTGTCATGTTCTCAGATGTCGAGCTTACGGTCGCCTGTGCCGAAGAGCTGCTTAAAATCGTGCCTGAATACGATATCATCATCACCGCCGAGTCAAAAGGAATACCGCTGGCATATGAGATGTCGCGGCAATCCGGCAAGCGCTATATCCTCGCGCGTAAAAGCATAAAGCTTTACATGAGCCGCGCGGTGGAGGTTGATGTGCAGTCCATCACAACAGAGGGGCTTCAAAAGCTGTATCTGGACGAAGCCGACCTTCTTGCGCTGAAAGGCAAGCGCGTTCTGCTCGTGGACGATGTGGTCAGTACGGGGAAATCACTTTACGCGCTGGAGCGGCTTGTGGAGCTTGCGGGGGGCGAAATCGCGGGGAAAGCCGCTGTTTTGGCGGAAGGCGATGCCGCCGATCGGGATGACCTTGTATATCTGGAGAAGCTGCCGCTATTTTTCAAGCCATGACAGCAATCCGCGTGTTTTACGCAAAAACCGGCAGGGCGAAATATTTATCGCATTTAGATACAATGCGCACGCTTACACGCGCACTGCGCCGCAGCCGACTGCCGCTTTGGCATACTGAGGGCTTCAACCCGCATTTGTACATCACTTTCGCACTGCCGTTGCCGCTGGGGCATGAGGGGCTTCGCGAAACCTTTGATGTGCGCCTGACGGCAGGGATAGAACCCGCCGAAGCCGCTTTGCGGATGCGCGCCGCAATGCCCGATGGCTTTGAAATTTTAGAGGCCGCGCCCCCTGTAATGCAGCCGAAGGAAATCGCGTGGGCGGATTATTGCGTGCGGGTTTTTTATGGCGGCGATATAGTAAACCACGCGCGGGAATCATTCGATAGCTTTAACGCACAGCCGCAAATCAATACACTGAAGCGCACAAAAAAAGGCGATGTAGAAATCGACATAAAGCCGCTGGCACAGGTTATTTCCGCAAAAATCGAGGGGGACGCTTTATCCCTAGAGCTTAGGATGGCGGCGGGGATAAATTTAAACCTCAACCCCGACCTGTATCTGAAAGCGTTTCACACCCGGGCGGGGATTGAGCCGGAGCGCGTACAAATCGCAAGGACCGCGGTTTTAACGGGAAATCTGGAAAATTTTCGCTAGGGCTATTGCATAAGCTGTGTTCTTGTGATATAATGTGACGGTTATCTATTGGAAGGAGAATAAAAATGAACGCATTAGAGCTAATCGCGCAGGACAGCCTTAAAAAAGAGGTGCCTGACGTTACAATCGGCAATACCGTGCGCGTACACGTAAGGATAAAAGAGGGCGAGCGCGAAAGGATACAAATCTTTGAGGGTACCGTAATCGCCAAACAGCACGGCGGCATTTCGGAAACTTTTACCGTTCGCAGGCTTTCCCATGGCGTAGGCGTGGAAAGGGTATTCCCCCTTCATTCACCAACCGTTGACAAGGTTGAAACAATACGCAAAGGCCGTGTGCGCAGGGGCAAGCTGTATTATCTGCGCGAGCGCGTCGGCAAGACCGCCAGGGTCAAGGAAGCGCTGCATAGGGTGAGATAAAAAGCGGGGTTACCGCGAATAAACGAAGGGGCTGTCCAAAGCCCCTTTGTTAGTTTGTGTACTCTACTGAAGGGTGGCGGCAGCGATGAATGAGGAGCTTGAAATCCAGCCCGGAAAAGGCGAAGGCATAATGCGCGAGGTTTACGACTGGGTAGAATCGGCAGTTATGGCGCTGGTTTTTGTGGTGGTGGTGTTTACATTCATCGGCATGAGCATCAGCGTTAACGGCATATCAATGGAGCCGACGCTCCACGATTCCGACAGGCTGGTCTGCATACGGATGCTGCGCCCGCCCAAATATATGGACATCGTAGTTGTCACAAAACCGGACGCGCGCAACAACCCGCTGATAAAACGTGTGATCGCCGCGGGCGGGCAGACAATCGGCTTTGACGAGCAGACAAACAGCGTCGTTGTAGACGGGCGGCCGCTCACAGAGCCATATATCGCCGAGCGTATGAATATGCATTTTACCCAAAACAGGGTGGATTACCCGATCACCGTCCCCGACGGTTTTGTGTTTGTCATGGGCGACAACCGCAACCACTCCTGGGATTCCCGCGTCGCCGAGCTTGGCCCGGTGGACGAGCGGTATATTATGGGGCGGGTCATCTACCGCCTGATGCCGTATAAGGATATGGGCAGGACGGTGTAATAGGAATTAGGAAATAGGAATTAGGAATTAGTAAGGAAAGAAGCCGCAAGTTGCGCACCTATAAAAGGCACAAAGCCACAAAAGCAGGTATGCACAAATCTAAAGGAAAGAGCGACACCGGAAGCGCCCGCGCACGTAATTACAGCGGAAAAAGTTTTTGATTTCTTTTATTCCTAATACCTTTTTCCGCGTTCGAGACCTGGAGCTCGGCTCGGCTGAGCGATTGGGCGGATTAT
>WRLS01000212.1 GCA_009776345.1 Oscillospiraceae bacterium
GGGGTCGCGGGGGTTCTTAGGGGGCGAGCGGGGGCAGCGGCCCCCAGCCCCCTGAGCCGCGTTTTTCTTTGTTACTTTCTTTTTGGCGGCGCAAAAAGAAAGTAAATAATGCGTCGCGAAGCGCGCTTGTGTAGCCGCGTTGCAAAGTAACAGCCCCCGCGGCTTGAGCGGTTGAGCAGTGCAAAGTTACAAAAAGAAAAAATCATATTCCAGGCACAGAGTTATATCCCAACCGCAAAACCCATATATAAATTAGGCTCGCATGATTCTTGTTAGATAATATCTTGACATTTCGCAAATTTATGCTATATTGTGTATTGTTTGCTATAAAGCAGGAAAAATATGCACAGCAGCGCTATTTTTATTTAGGCGGTGAAAAGTTGAACGACAATGTAATAATCTCGCTGAAAAACATTTCCGTTGATTATGGCGGCGATAGGGTACTCAGCAGTATTAACCTGGATATCCGCGACAAAGAATTTGTCACGCTGCTGGGGCCTTCAGGTTGCGGTAAAACCACCACCCTGCGGATAATCGGCGGCTTTGTTGAAGCCAATGAGGGCGATATTTATTTTGAGGGGGAGCGCATTAACGGCCTGCCGCCCCATAAGCGCAAGGTAAATACCGTGTTCCAAAAATACGCGCTGTTCCCGCATCTGAATGTATACGAGAACATCGAGTTCGGGCTGAAAATCAGCGGCGTGGGACCGGCGGAGCGCAGCCGTCGCGTGCAGGAAATGCTGACGCTTGTCAATCTGACGGGCTACGAGGCGCGCGGCACAAACCAGCTTTCGGGCGGCCAGCAGCAGCGTGTCGCGATTGCGCGCGCGCTTGTAAACCACCCCAAAGTTTTACTGCTAGATGAGCCGCTCGGTGCGCTGGACCTTAAGCTGCGCAAAGAGATGCAAGTCGAGCTGAAGCGCATACAGCAAAGCATGGAGATTACATTCGTCTATGTCACCCACGACCAAGAGGAAGCGCTTACCATGAGCGACACTGTCGTCGTTATGAAGGACGGCGACATCCTCCAGCAAGGGACGCCGCGGGATATTTACAATGAGCCCGCAAACGCCTTCGTGGCGGATTTTATCGGGGAGAGCAACATTGTCCCCGGGACAATGCTGCGCGATTTCCGCGTGGAGTTTGCCGGGGTAGGGTTTGACTGTGTAGATAAGGGCTTTGGCGAAAACACGGAGGTTGAGGTTGTAATCCGCCCGGAGGACGTGAAAATCGTAAGCCCCGAAAACGCGCCTATTGTAGGCGTTGTGGAAAGCTCCATCTTCAAGGGCGTGCATTATGAGATGACAGTCGGCGCAC
The DNA here is from genome assembly GCA_009776345.1 of Oscillospiraceae bacterium. Classification (GTDB taxonomy): domain Bacteria; phylum Bacillota; class Clostridia; order Oscillospirales; family Ruminococcaceae; genus WRAV01. The sequence continues at coordinate 1,318 of WRLS01000212.1, forward strand.
ATGGACTGCGGTGGCTTGTACATTCAACCATAAATTCGGAGGAAGGCTCAAAGGTCGGCATGACGCTGACCCCCGAGGATATCCATATAATGTGGCCAAGTAGCAGTTAGAAAATAGGAATTAGGAATTAGCGGAACGAATGGAGGGCGTTAAATGAAGGGTACGAAGACCGCCTTTCCCTATACTTTGTGGATGGTTATATTTATTATTGTGCCACTGATTTTAGTGGCAGGCTTCGCGCTGACGGGGCAGGTGACCGCAGAAGGCGGCGCTGACGGTGAAACTGTTACCGTGATCACTTTGGAAAACATATCCCGGGTCGGGCAGTTCGCGCCTGTACTGCTGCGGTCTGTGCATTTGGCGGCGGTCGCGACTGTTATCTGCCTTGTGATTTGCTATCCTATCGCGTATATAATATCGCGCGGCGGAAGCATCCATAAACGCACGCTGCTGATGCTTATTATCCTGCCGATGTGGATGAATTTCCTGCTTCGGACTTACGCATGGATGACGCTGCTGGAAAACAACGGGCTTATAAACCGTTTCTTCGGGCTGTTCGGGATCGGCCCGTTCTCTATGATCAACACCGGCGGCGCGGTAATTCTGGGCATGGTATATAATTTTATGCCTTTTATGATTTTGCCGCTGTATGCCGTGATGACGAAAATTGACGTTACAACCCTTGAGGCGGCGCGGGACCTCGGCGCGGACGGCATGGGGGTTTTCACAAAAGTGATACTGCCGATGAGCGTGCCGGGGATAAAAACCGGCATCACCATGGTGTTTGTCCCGGCAGTTTCAACCTTCATCATTTCCAGGATGCTGGGCGGCGGCGGATTTTTGCTGATCGGCGACTTGATTGACCTGCAGTTCCTCGGCAATGCCTACAACCCGCATCTCGGCGCGGCGATTTCACTTTTCCTGATGGTGATCATACTCCTTTGCATGAGCATCTTTAACCAGTTTGGCAGTGAGGAGGAGATGGAGGGCGCGCTGCTGTGATGTGGAATAGGCGGGTGACTGTGGATAATTTATATTAGCGGAGGTTGATTGTTTTGACAGTAAATGAATTTTGGCAGGAATTTCTGAGCGTCAGTAATAAAGACAAGTCCACTGAATATTTTGAATGTTTTCACTTTGAACTTACCGAAGGATTGGCGAATAAATTGTTAGATTTAGTTTTGATTGGGAAAAAGAAAGCAACTGCAAGTAGTTTACTTGCGTTTGAAATCGAAGGCGGTAAGATGCCGCAAGTAGGCGATTTAAGTATTGTAACCGATTGGGACGGAAATCCTCGTTGCGTAATCGAAACGACAGCTGTAACTATTTTGCCGTTTAACGAAATAACTTTCGACATTTGCAAACGTGAAGGTGAAGATGATA
>WRLS01000213.1 GCA_009776345.1 Oscillospiraceae bacterium
TGTGCCTTTCATCGCGCACGTCATATGCATAGTTCTATAATCCGCCCAATCGCTCAGCCGAGCCGAGCTCCAGGTCTCGAACGCGGAAAAAGGTATTTGGAAAAAGAAATATTTGAAAACTTTTTCCGCTGTAATTACGTGCGCAGTTTTGTGCCTGGCGTCGCTCCTTGCTTTAGGGTTGTGCCTAATTGCCTTTGTAGATTTGTGCGTTTTTTCATGCGTTTGTCGTGTTCCCGCGCTTTGCTTTCTTAATAATCCGCAGCGCGATAAACACCAGCGTACACGCCGTACAAATACAGCCCAGCCCCAGCCCGTAATACAGGTACGCATACCGCATACCGGCAAACTGCGATATATACCCGCCTAAAATATTGCCTATCGAAGTCCCAAGCCCCATTTGCACAAAAGCCAGCAGGCCCTGCCCTGTAGACTTCATGTCCTCCTCCATCTCCTTGTTTATGAAGGTCGCGCAGCAGTAATACAGCGCCATAAAAGATAGGCCGTTCCCAACCTGTGTAAGGTAAACCATCCCAATGCCCTGCGCCATTGCCAGCATCAGCAGCCTTACCGTCATGATAAAACCGCAGAAAAGCGACACGCCTGTTACGGGAAAGCGGCGCAGCGCCCTGTCTATCAGCAGCAGTACAGGTATTTCGCTTAGCGCCGACACAAAAGACGACATCGCGATTTCGCGGCTGGAATAGCCCAGCTCCTGTATGTAGACCCCGATAAAGCTGAAATAAAAGCTAAGCGTGATCTGGATGCAAAACGCGATAAACAGGATAAACACAATCCGCCTGTTTTTGAATAGGCGCTTCAGTTCAAGCCGCCGTTTTTCTTTTTTTGCGATTTCCACCTGCGGGATCTTCCTCACGCACAGGAAAAGCAGGAAAAACGAAAACGACGCGCAGATAAATGTAAGCGCAGGGTTGTAGGCGTAGATATAGCCCGAGAACAAAAGCACCACGCTAAAGCCGATTGTGCCGCCTATGCGGACCTGTGAAAAACGTATGCTTGTGCCGGAAAGATAGGATATCGACACCGCGTCCGACAGCGGGGCAAAAGACATACCGAATGCCGATAAGCAAAATATCGTGAAAAACAACGGCCAAAAACTTTTGCTGACGAGAAAAAGCAGCACGGAAAGGCTGGCGCCGATGCAGATTATCTTCAGCACGCCGCGCCGGTTGCCTGTCCGGTCACTTAGCCTTGACCACAGCGGTAAAATAAAAATTGTCGCGATGGAGCCGATCGACATCAAAATGCCGATAAGCCCGGGGTCTATGCCGAGGTTCGCGTAATGCGCCGACATATACGGCCAGTAGATGCCGGTACTCATGTAAAACAGCCAGCAGATAAAAAAGAACAGTACAGCCGCGCGTTTTTCCTCAGTCAGCTTGGCAAAAAGAAGTTTGGGCAAAACGATCCCCCCGATATTATTTTTAACATAGAATATCCGCCAACGCGGCGCAAAGCGCATCCATTTCTTTATCTGTGCCGATTGTTATCCGCAGGAAATCTTTAATACGCGGCAAATCCCAATGCCGTACCAATATACCGCGGTCCCGCAGCGCATTGTAAAGAAGCCCGCCGGGTTTGTTTTCGTGCCGCGCAAACAGGAAATTCGCGCCGGAAGGCAAAACCTCAAAGCCCATGCTGTGAAGCCTTTGCGCTGTATTTTCGCGCGTTTTAATAATCAGCGCGGTGGTTTTCTCAAGATATTCGCGGTCACTTAGCGCGGCAACGCCCACAGCCATGGATACATGGTCGATGTTGTACGGGTTGAATGAATATTTTATGCGCTCAAGCCCCGCGATCAGCTCCGGCCTGCCGAAACCCAGCCCAAGCCTCATTCCCGCAAGCGCGCGGCTTTTAGAAAATGTATGCACGACCAGCAGGTTGTCGTATTTTTTTACCAGCGGTACACAGGACGCCCCGGGGGAGAAATCTATATAGGCTTCGTCGAGTATGACAAGGCGGTATGGGTTCGCGCGCAGAATTGCTTCGATTTGCGGGGCGGCAAGTACAATACCTGTCGGCGCGTTCGGGTTGGCGATAAGGATATGGCCGGGGGCGTCAAAATAATCCTCCGGCGTTATGGTGAAATCCTCCGCCAGCGGTATTTTTTGCTTTTCTAAGCCAAAAAGATCGGCGTAGACGCTGTAAAATCCATAGCTTATATCGGGGAAGAGGGCTTTGCCGCCATTCTCGAAAAACGCCTTAAACGCAAACCCGAGTATCTCATCGGAGCCGCCGCCCGCAAAAATCCAGTCATCGGGCAGGCCGTAAACGTCAGACGCGGCGCGGCGCAGCGCCTTGGCGCTCATGTCGGGATAAAGCCTGAGCTGCTCCGCCGATGACTCCGCAAGTGCACGGCTTACCAACAGGCTCGGGGAATACGGGCTTTCATTTGTGTTCAGCTTGATGTATTTACGGTCCCCGGGCTGTTCACCCGGGGTGTAGGGCGTTAATTTTTTGGTGGCTTCGCTTAAAAAACGGCTCATGTTGTTTACCCCTTAACTAAATCTGACGGACACGCTTTTTGCGTGGGCGTCCAGCCCTTCCCGCAGGGCAAAGCCTTCGGCATCATTGCGCACGCTTTCCAGCGCGTTTTTATCGAAGCAGATATACGACGACCGCTTGACGAAATCATCCACTGAAAGCGGTGACGAGAACCGCGCTGTGCCGTT
>WRLS01000214.1 GCA_009776345.1 Oscillospiraceae bacterium
GACCCCCATTTCGACAAGCCGCATAGCCCTGTGCCTTTCATCGCGCACGTCATATGCTTTGTCCTATAATCCGCCCAATCACCCAGCCGAGCCGGGCTCCAGGGCTTGAACGCGAAAAAAGGTATTAGGAAAAAAAGAAATCAAAGACTTTTTCCGCTGTAATTACGTGCGCGGGCGCTTCCGGTGTCGCTCCTTATTTTTTGGTTTGTGCCTACTTGCCTTTGTAGTTTTGCGCTCTTTGTAGGAATATAACTTCTTGCTTCTTCCCTTACTAATTCCTATTTCTAATTTCTATTCGGGGGATTGGGGCGGAGTTGACAGGGGGAGTTGCCTTCGGCAGGATTTAGGATTTAGGTTTTAGGAAAAGGACGGTGCGGAAATTTTCTTCCTTTCCTAAATCCTCAATCCTAAAACCTATGAACCTGCGCGTAGCGCCGCAAACTGGCTTTCGTATAAATTTTTGTATTCGCCGCCCATTGCGAGCAGTTCGCTGTGTGTGCCGCTTTCGCAGAACACGCCGTCCTTGACGACTAAAATTTTATCCGCGCGTAAAATCGTGGAGAGCCGATGCGCGATAATAATGCTGGTTTTCCCTTTTATCACGCGCTCTGTCACTTTTTTGATCTGTGCTTCGATCATTGTGTCCACGGATGAGGTCGCCTCGTCCAGGATGAAAATCGGCGGGTCGCACAAAAACGCGCGCGCGATGTTTACGAGCTGCCTTTGCCCCTGAGAAAGCCCGCCGGAATCATTGTGCAGCACCGTGTCGTAGCCTTCGGGCAAGGTGCGGATGAATTCATCCACCAAAATCTCCCCGCAGATGCGCTCAATCGCGTCATGCCCCGCAAGCCGCGGCGGGGCGGCGTAGGCGATGTTTTCGTACACGCTGCCTTCAAACAGCCAGCTGTCCTGTAAAACCAGCGCAAAACAGCGGCGAAGCTCCCGCAGGGGGATGTCGCGGATATCCACGCCGTCCAGCAGGATCCTGCCGGAGCTGACGTCGTAAAAGCGCAGGAGAAGGCTGATCAGCGTGGTTTTTCCGGAGCCTGTCGCCCCCACCACCGCGATGCACTGCCCGGGCTGTATTTCCAGCTCGAGCCCGCTTAGCACGGGCGTGCCGGGTTTGTCGTAAGAAAAGCTGACATCCTCCAGCGTGATTTTGCCCTCGCGGCGGGATTGCCCGGAAGATTCGGGCAGCGCGGCATCCGGCTCGGTCTGTGCGTTAAGGATCGCGAAAACGCGGTCGCACGCCGCAAGCGAGGTCTGGAACATATTTATAATATTTGCGGTGTCCACAATCGGGTGGGCGAAACGCTTTGAATACAATATGAACGCCGAAATATTCCCGATGGAGATCCCGCCGCCCAGCGCCATCAGCGCGCCGAACAGGCAAATAAGCGTGAAGTTTAGGTTGTTGATCCCGTTCATCACAGGCATCATACAGCTTGACTGGAACTCCGCCTTGCTGCCTTTTTCCCTTAACTCGGCGGCTATTTCCTTGAAGTTATCGAGGTTGTATTCCTCTATGCCGTAGGATTTAATTGTGTTTTGAGCGGTGATCATCTCCTCCGAATAGCCGCACAGCCTGCCGAAGCAGTCCTTGCGCAGGCGGTGGAGGAGGCGCGCGCGTTTGGAGATTATCCGCGCCGTTACCGCCATAAGCGGCACAGTGAAAACAAATATCAGCGTGAGCTTGGGGCTGATCGTAAGCATCATCAGCAGCGCCCCGACAACCGTTATAAACCCGGAGATCAGCGTTACGGCGTCGGAGGAAATCGTGTCGCTTACATTTTCTATGTCCACGGAAACAACGCTGATGATATCGCCCTTGCTGCGGTTGTCGAAGTAAGACACCGGCAGCTTCATCAGCTTGGCGAAAACATCGTACCTAAGCCGCCGGACTACATTTTGGGCGGTGTGCAGCATCAGCATATCCCTAAGCACCGAAAGCCCCCATGAAGCCAGCGAAACCAAAATAATATGCAGGGCGCCCTGTGCCAGCCGCGCAAGTATCCCCGCGCCCCACGGCATCGCGGCAAGCGCGTCCACCATGTCCCCGGTAAGGCGCGGGACAACCAGCGCAAGCAAATTGCCGATTATCGCGCAGGCTAAAATAACCGTGACAAACAGGCGGTATTGCAGTATATACCGCAGGATACCGACCAGCGAGCCGATCCCGCGTTTTTGCCGCGCGGGCTTTTTTTCTTTTGGCGGAGGATGCATGGGAGTTCTCCTTAATTTGGGTTTAATATAGGGCGGGTTTGCCTGCACCGCAAAACACCCGTCACCGTAACGAATAAATTCGCCACGGTGCCACCCTCTTTAAAAAAGAGGGTAAGGATACAATCAGATTTATTCTTTCATATAAAAATCACAAAGCAACCGTAGGACGTACCCTCTTTTTTAAAGAGGGTGGCGCAAAGTCGAATTTATTCGGCTTTGTGACGGGTGTTTTGGTAATTTACGGGCGGGCGACCACACGGGGTCGCCCCTACATGGGTTTGTGTTTTAAATATGATTGTTTGGTAATTTCGGGACGCCCGGGTGTGCGTCCCCTACGGCATATTATATGTTTTCGTGTAGGGGCGGCAATCTGCC
>WRLS01000215.1 GCA_009776345.1 Oscillospiraceae bacterium
TTTCATATACGTTTACTGTGCCCATCCTTACTTTTACATGGCCGTTTACCAGCGCGATAAGCTCGGAGCCATCGAAATTCAGGGCGGTGTTTTTCCCCACTGGGTTAATTGCACCGCGCCCATACAGCCCATCCAGGCGCGTACCGTGAATATCGTATCCCGCCGCGCCCTGCTTTGCCCCGTGGATCCTGCACAGTGTCTGCCCGCGCTGTGCTGTGAGTACAAAGCCTGTATCCCTATAATCCGCGGTCCCGTCCGCCAAGATTGCCGGGCGCAGGCCCCTTTCACTGCCGAAGAGATATTCGACATAGCCGTCGGCGCCTTTTTGGGGCGGGTCGGCGCGCGCAACAGCAAAAACCCGATAGTAAGACGGGCGGACGCACAGCTCGTCGATAAGCGCCCGGTTTATGCCATAAGCAATGCCGTTGTCCATGAGCGCCGCAGAAATATCTTCTTTTCGCGGCGGCACGGTCAAAGGCCCCGTGGGCTGAAGCTGTATCGTCGCCTCCATCCTATCAGGTGAAACGCGAACGATTATATTCGGTTTTGTCGGGACTTCACGCCTGATGCCTTCCGATATGCGCCTGTCAGAAGTCATACACAACGGTAACGTCCCGGTGGAACTGTAATACCGAAGCGGGCACATTCGGCGTAACCGGGCCGTAGAGCGCCTGTTCCATTATAGATTTTTTAGCCGCGCCGCTTACCAGCAGAAGTATCCTCTTAGCAGCCATGATCGTGCCGATGCCCATTGTAAGGGCGGATCGCGGCACTTCCTCGCGGGAGCTGTAGAAGCGCGAGTTTGCGATAATTGTGCTTTCTGAGAGGCTCACATGATGCGTGACCGCGGGGAAAACGTCCCCCGGCTCATTAAAGCCGATATGCCCGTTCGCGCCTATCCCCAAAAGCTGTAAATCAATCCCGCCGGATGCGGCGATCAGCTTTTCATATGCTTTGCACTCGGCATCCGCGTCCTGTGCCTCGCCGTTTGGCAGGCGGATATTTTCGCCGGGGATATTCACATGGCTGAAAAGGTGCCTGTACATAAACGCGTAGTAGCTCTGCGGGTCACTGCGCTTGATCCCGTAGTATTCGTCGAGGTTGAAGGAGGACACTTTGCCGAAGTCAAGCACGTTTTGCCGATGCAGGGATACAAGCTCCTTGTATGTACCCTCCGGGGTGCTGCCTGTCGCAAGGCCGAGGATGCTGTCCGGTTTTGCGAGGATCTGCCCGGCGATGACTGCCGCGCCGATTTTGCTTAGCTGATCGTAATTTTGTGCTTGGATTATGTTCATCGTTTATCCACCCTTTACATTAGTTTCATAATATGATTTCTGCGGCTGCTGTACTCATCCTCTGTTACTGTACCCTGTTCCAGCAACGCCTTCAGCTCGTCCAGACGCTGCTCCATATCTTTTATATTTTTGTACGATGCCAAATAGTCCCTGCGCTCCCTCAGTTTATAATCAAGCTCCGGGAAATTCGCGCGGAAAAACTCCGCGCCTCCCTCTAAAAAAACCGTACGGCTACGCCTGCCGCCGCCTGTTTCATATTCCACGGTGACTGTGCCCGTGTTTTCGTCCACCGTGTATTGGGACAGCGACGCGGCGGGTATCTTCCATCCGAAGATGATATTCTCGTCCTCTTGCAAAATCGGGCGTATGTACGCGGGGTCAAGCAAATATGGCGCGATACTCCCCCATTTCGGGAAATAGTAGACCGCGCCCCCCGCAACCCACGCGTAATGCTCCACCGGCACATACTCCAGCGAAAAGACGCTTGTGCATTTTACAACCGTGACCGCGCGCGCCGGTATCGGCACCTGGTCATAAAGGCGGCGGTAGCGCCGGTAGAATTCCGCCACCCTTCCCTTATGCGCCAAACAGTAGGCGTCCTCGCCCTCCGGCACAGGCTGCGCGGTACCCGCCCCGGCGGTTCCTGTTTTTTTGCGCGCCCGCCCCGCAAGCGCGCGCACGCCGAACCAAGCGCACAGGCATACTAAAATAGATGTGCTGGCTATTCCGATTACCGCAAGAGGGTCCATGTCCGCCTCCCTGTCAAGAAGCTGCCGTATTGCTCTATGGTTTATTATATCTTCTTCGCACGGTGAAAGCAAGACATTTTGTGTGAAATGGTAATTCGGCGGGACCTATAACCAAAATTCTAAAATCTTCCGAAGACAAAACACCCGCCGTCTGCGAACGCCACCCTCTTTAAAAAAGAGAGAAAGTCGTGCGGTTGGCTTTACCCTCTTTTTTAAAGAGGGTGGCGCGAAGCGATTTATCGCTTTGTGACGGATGTTTGGCCTTCGGCAGGATTAAGGTTTTAGGATTAAGGTTTCAGGGTAGGGTCGGGGTTCCATCCCCGACCGCCAGTGTACGATACAAATTTCATGCGTGCCTACGATATGTTTGTTTCTCGTTGTAGCTGCGCACAGCCCAACCGCTCATGCCGCGGGGACAGTTACTTTGCAACGCGGCAAAGTAACCAAAACGCGCTCAGGGGGCTGGGGGCCGCTGCCCCCGCTCGCCCCCTAAGAAC
>WRLS01000216.1 GCA_009776345.1 Oscillospiraceae bacterium
ATATTTCAGCGGACTTTTCTATCGCCGACGAAAGCGAGCTTTCGGTTTTGAGCGCCGATGCGGCGTCCGCCTGCATCGAACGCTTTTACAGTGAGGACAGGGACGGCGCGTTTTCGGAGCTTGTAGAGCTTATATCCTCCGGGCGCGACGATGCAAGGCTTGCGCGGACCGTGCATGAAATCTACGAATTCAGCCGCTCGCATCCGTTTTATTTAGATTGGCTGACGCGGATGCAAAACAAGTACAGTGGGGCTATGCCGATTTCCCGGACAGATTGGGGCAGGACGATTTTAACCCACGCAAGGCAGACGCTGGAATTTTGCCTGCAATCCGTGCGCGCGGCGGTTTTCGCTTTAGACGGTGCCGACGATAAGCTCCGCGCGGGTTATCTGCCGTCGTTTGAGTCTGATTTGGTTCAGCTGGAAGGCTGCCTTGAAGCCGCCGCAGGAGATAGCTGGGATGAGCTTGTAAAGCGGCTGCGCGCGTTTTCGTTTACGCCGCTTAAGGCCGTGCGGGGGGACGACCCGGACAAAGAGCGCCTGAAAATATCCCGCGCGAAAATAAAAGCGCTAGTGCAGGGGCTTGCGGAAAAGCATCTAAATGCAACCGAGGAGGACGCAAGGCAGGATATTTTGGACCTCGCGCCGAAAATCCATGTGCTGTTTGAATTGGTAAAAGCTTACTCTGCCGCGTTTTGGGACGCGAAGGCGGATAAAAAGCGCCTGGATTTCTCCGACCTTGAGCATTTGACGCTGGACCTGCTTGTGAAAGAAGAGGGCGGCAGGTACATAAAAACAAACGCGGCGGCGGCAATATCCGCGCTGTACGATTATATTTTGGTGGATGAATTCCAGGACACAAACGAGGCGCAGGACCTTATTTTCACCGGCGTTTCCCGCGACGGCACGAATCTTTTTATGGTGGGCGATGTAAAGCAGAGCATTTACAGCTTCCGCCAAGCCATGCCCGAAATTTTACTGCAAAGGCGGGATGTTAGCTATCCCTATGACGGTACATCCTACCCCGCCGCGATTGATTTGGATGTCAACTTCCGCAGCCGTGCCCAAGTGACGGATGCCGTGAATTTTATCTTCGGGCGCATCATGACGCGGCGCATGGGCGGGATCGACTACAATCGGCGCGAAACCTTAAAGCAAGGCGCGGTGTATCCCGATTATCCCGGCGCGTCCCCCGAGCTTCTGCTGCTTTGCTTGGCTGATTATACGGGCGACAGGGCTGCCGATTACCTGGAAGCCGATGCCTGCGCGCGGCGTGTGTCCGCGCTTATTTCGGATAGATACATGATAACCGATGGCGATGGGACGCGCCCTGTTACACCGGGGGATATTTGCGTGCTGATGCGCTCGCCGAAAAACCGCGCAAAGCTTTATGTGGACGCGCTCGCGAGGTACGGCGTTGCGGCCCGTGCGGAAAATACAGGCGGATTTTTGGCTTCGCGCGAAGTGTCGATGGTGGTTTCCCTGCTTAAGGCGATGGACAACCCGCTTTTGGATATTGAGGTCGCGGGGGCGGCGCTGTCCCCGCTGGTCGGCTTTACGGACGATGACATCGCGGAGATCCGACTTGCCGGGCGCGGCAGGCCGTTTTACGCGGCACTAATCGCGGCGGCGGACGCGGGCAGCCAAAAGGCGGCGGGCTTCGTTTCACTGCTCTCGGATTTAAGAAATGACGCGGCAAGCCTTAGTGCCGACCGTTTGCTCCTGCGGATTTATGAGCGCACCCACGCGCTTGAAATTGCCCGAGCAATGCCGATGGGGGAGGGGAGGCGCGCGAATTTGCTCCTGCTGGTAGAGTACGCGGGGCAGTTCCACGCAAAGGGCTACAAAAAGCTTTCGGGATTTGTAGGCTTTTTGTCGCGCCTTGAGGAGCGCGGCGGTGATTTAAGCCCCGCAAACACGCTCGGCGGCGGCGCGGATGCTGTGCGCGTAATGTCGGTCCACCGCTCGAAGGGGCTGGAGTTCCCCGTGGTGGTTTTGGCTGACACCGCAAGGAAGTTTAACACGGAGAATTTACGCGCAAATACGGTCCTGCACTCGCGTTTGGGTTTTGCGAGCGTCCGCAGGGACCGCAGGGTTTTCAAGCAGTACCCGACCGTGCCGCTCAGCGCGATACGCTTAGAAGTACAGCGCTCACAGCTTTCCGAGGAGATGCGCATACTCTATGTCGCAATGACGCGTGCAAGGGAGAAGCTGATTGTCTGTACGTCAATTACGGGGGGGCTTGCGAAAAAGCTACAAAGCTTGGACTGCGAGCCTATAGACGGGCGAATCCCGACGCAGCTGACCTGTGAGGCGAGGTCCCCCGCGGACTGGATATTGATGAGCCTGCTGCGGCACCCGTCCGCCGCCGCGCTCCGTGAACAGGCGGGGCTAAGGCATACCGGGCTGATAAACTGTAATAATGCGTGGGATATCACAGTACGCGATGATTTCGATGAGATTGAAGCGCCGACGGATATAGGATTGCCCGTAAAAAAAGCAGGGCCCGACCCCGACCTTGTCCGT